>CADBSI010000084.1 GCA_902797275.1 uncultured Erysipelotrichaceae bacterium
AGTAGCAATTTCTTTAACTTGTTCTTCTGTTAAACTTCCAACAATTTCATTTTTCCCTTTAACAGAACCCTTTTGTACTTTAGCATATTTCTTTATCAAAAAAGCTGTTGGTGGAGTTTTAATAACAAAATCAAAACTTCTATCATCATAGATAGTAATTTCAACTGGTGCAATATCTCCCATCTTATCTCTTGTTGCATCATTATACTTTGAACAGAAATCTTGTAAGTTAATTCCGGCAGGTCCTAAAACTGTACCAACTGGTGGAGCTGGTGTTGCTTTTCCTGCTTGAATTGCTAACTTAATTTTTTTAACAACTTCCTTTGCCACGAAAAACACATCCTTTCATAATTTTTGTTTTTTTTCGTGAGTGGTCCAAATAGCTAACTTTGTCCGCAACTATAAGTTACATTTGCCTCCCACTAACACTATAACAAATATAGCGATATGATAATAACATTTTTTATTCTTAAAATCAAGAGTTTTTCTTAAATTTTATATATTTTAGGAGTTAAATCCGCAATATTTTTGGCTTTTACTCCATATTTTTCATTTAATTCTTTTTCAAGAACTTCTAAAACTTCTAAAAAAGGTGTAGTATGACCTAACTTATGCCATTTATATAAATCAAATAATTGATCACTTTTATCATCACTTAAAGATACCCATGAGGCATTATATTTAAAAATAGCATATGATAAACATAAATCTAACTGCTTTAAATTTTCTATGTTTGAATTATAACAAGTATACCATTGATCAGTATCAATTAATTTAAATTTATTCTCAGTTTTAGAATACATGATATTAACAAGACTCATATCTTGCATATAAATATCGCGATATAACTCAATTTTCTTTTTCAAATCAAGATAAGCTTTTTTTAAATCACTTATAAGTATTTTATCTGAAAAACCACACAAAAATTTCTCACCCTGCAAATATTTCATAGTATAACCTGCTTCTAAATTAGTATCTTCATATAATAATATATCAATTGGAAATGCTATATCACTATCAATAATATCTGAAAAATGAGTAATTCTATTCTTATAGAAAACATGATAAATCTTTACTAAAGTTTCTTTATCTAGAAAATAACATGCGCCTTCAATTCCAGGTCGACCACATTTATTACCTTTTTTATAATTTTCTATATCTTGAAAATCAACCAAAACCTTACCCATATTAAGCCTTTTTAATTTGATTTAATTCACATTCAATAGTTGTTTCTTGACCAAATAAATCAACAATTGCATTAACAACTTTATTTTCTTCATCAATTGTATCAATTTTACCAAACATACCAGCAAATGGTCCATCAACAATTTTAATTTTGTCTCCAACTTTTAAATCATTTTTAATATCAATTCTTTCAATGTCCATACTTTTAAGTAAATTATCTACTTCATATGGTTGTAATGGAGTAGGTTTAGCACCTTTTCCACTTGATCCAATAAATCCTGTTACACCTGGTGTATTACGAACAACAAACCAAGCTTCATCACTCATAACCATTTCAACTAAAATATAACCTGGAAATAATTTTTTAATTTTTTCTTTTTTAACACCATCTTTTTCTTCAATAACTTTTTCTTCTGGTACTATAACTCTATAAATATAATCTTTCATATCCATAGATTCAGCACGCATCTCTAATTTTTCTTTTACTTTATTCTCATGTCCTGAATAAGTATTAACGACATACCATTGTTTTTCTTCCATAATCCACCCCTTAAATAATTGATTTAATAAATGCCATAGCAAGTTGTATTAAATAAAAATAAACTCCAAAAAAGATAACAAAACTAATAGTTGCAACACTATATTTAACCATATCTTTTTTACTTGGAAAATGAACCTTTTGCATTTCTTTTTTAATTTCTACAAACAAACTATCTTTTTTAACTTTTTTAACGTCTTTTTTACTTTCTTTTTTAGTTTTTCCCATATTCTCTCCTAAATAAAAAACACTTTCGTGTTTCATGCTTATAAAATAACATAATTATAGCAAAAAATCAAGTGTTTTACTTAAAATACTAAAAAATAAAGAATCAAAGATAAAATATAAGTAAAAACAAGTAAAGAAGGGATAAATAAAATTTTTACATAAGCATCATCATTATTTGTATATGCAACTCCTATATCAGTTGCTAAGCTTTTTCTTCTAGATAAACTATTTTGATTATCGGATTTATTTGAATTTTTTTTACTTAAATAACTATTTAAATAAGTTATATTGGAATTTAAAAATACCTCTTGATAATATTCATATATATCATCAGGAATATTTTCATTATTAAAATATTCAATATTTTCCCTTATAAAATCATAATATTCTTGATTAATATTTCCATCAATAACCATACTATTATATGCAGTTATTCCTATTTTACATAACTGAAAAATATTAATTTCTTTAGTATTCATCAAATCATTAATTGGTGTTATTACTTTTTGAAAAGATTTAAAAGTCAAATTGCCATTTTCAAGTAATATTTTTTTTAAATTAAAATCATATACATAATACCCTTTATTATGTATATATTCTAAGCAAGCATCTAATTTTATTAATAATGTAGTTAAGTTATCGGGTTCATCTCTTAAACTTTCTAATAAATCATAAAGAGTCATAAACACCTCCTATTATGATTCAATAATATCATAAAATTAAAAAATTAGCCATATTTTAGCTAATTTTTTATAACAATATTTACAATTTTATTTTTTATAACTATTATTTTTATAATTTCATGACCATCTACATATTTAAGAACATTTTCTTCTTGCATAGCAAGTTTTTTAAGTTTTTCTTCTCCAGCATTATGATTAGTTTCAAAAGTTGCACGAAGTTTACCATTTACTTGAACAGCAATAGTAATTGTATCATTTATTAATTTAGTTTCATCATATTGTGGCCATTTTGAATTACAAAGTGGAGCACCTAAGTTATACATTTCATTTAATTCTTCAGTTATATGAGGTGCCATTGGATTTAATAAAAGCAAGAAGGTACGATAATCTTTTTTAGTAATACTTTCTAATTTTTCCATTTCATTTAATAAAATCATTAAACTAGATACAGCTGTATTATATTTTAAAGTATCAAGATCAGTAGAAACTTTTTTGATTGTTTGATTAAATAATATTTCAAGAGTAGGGGAGTAAGTAGTTTTACTATTTAGTTTATTACCAATTCTTTCTACACGATCTAAGAATTTTTTACAACCCTTTAAGCTTGCAGTTGACCAACTAACTTCTTTTTCATAATCGCCTATAAACATTTCGTATACTCTTAAAGCGTCAGCTCCTACTTCCTTAACACAGTCATTTGGATTAATAACATTTCCTTTAGATTTACTCATTTTTTCTCCATTTGAACCTAAAATCATTCCATGAGAAACACGAATTTTAAATGGTTCTTTATTAGGAACTAAGCCTTTATCATATAAGAAATTATTCCAAAATCTTGCATATAACAAGTGTCTTGTTGCATGTTCCATACCACCGTTGTACCAGTCAACTTTACCCCAATATTTTAAAGCATCCATAGAAGCAAATTCTTTTTTATTGTTTGGATCCATATAACGAAGCCAGTACCAAGAAGATCCTGCCCAGTTTGGCATTGTATCAGTTTCACGTTTAGCGTCATTACCACATTTAGGACATTTACAGTTAACAAATTCCGGAATTCTTGCAAGTGGACTTTCCCCATCATCAGTAGGTTCATAAGAAGCAACATTTGGAAGTAATACAGGTAAATCACTATATGGAACAGGTACATAACCACAACTTGGACAATTAATCATAGGAATTGGTTCTCCCCAAAATCTTTGACGAGAGAAAACCCAATCTTGTAAACGATACTTAGTAGCTTTCTTACCAATTCCTTCTTTTTCAAGATATTCATTCATTTTATAAATAGCAAATTTCTTATTATCAATTCCATTTAAAAAACCTGAGTTAATCATTTCCCCATCACCGGTATAAGCAGACACGGAAATATCTCCACCTTTTATAACTGGAATAATATTAATATTAAATTTCTTAGCAAATTCATAATCTCTTTCATCATGAGCAGGAACTGCCATAATAGCACCTGTTCCATAACTCATCATAACATAATCACTTATATAAACAGGTATTTTATCTTTAGTAATAGGATTAATAGCATAAAAGCCTAATATTTTAACTCCCGTTTTTTCTTTATTTAATTGAGTTCTTTCCATTTCACTTTTATGACTTGCAAATACTTGATAATCATGAATTTCATCCATATTTAAAATACGATCACTTAATTTATTAATAATAGGATGTTCAGGAGCAATTACCATAAATGTTACTCCATATAAAGTATCAGGACGAGTTGTATAAACTTTTAATACTTCATCAGTATTATCAACTAAAAAGTCAATTTCTGCTCCAACTGATTTACCAATCCAGTTAGTTTGAGCCAACTTGGTTTTTTCTTGGAATTCTGTTTCAGCAAGACCTTCTAGTAATCTGTCAGCATACTTTTGCATGCCAAGCATCCATTGTTCCTTTTCCTTATGAACAATAGGTACTCCACATCTTTCACAATGTCCTCCTTCAACTTCTTCATTAGCAAGACCAATCTTACAATTAGGACACCAATTAATTGTTTTCTTAGCCTTATAAGCAAGACCAGATTCATAAAACTTCAAGAATTGCCATTGAGTCCATTTATAATATTCAGGATCAGTTGTATTAATCTCTCGAGACCAATCAAAAGATAAACCTAAACTCTCTAATTGACCTTTAAAAGTCTTAATATTTTCTTTAACTGCAACACTTGGATGAACATGATTTTTAATAGCATATTCTTCAGCTGGTAAACCAAAAGCATCCCAACCCATAGGAAATAAAACGTTATAACCTTCCATTCTTCTTTTTCTAGCAAGAGCATCTAAAGAAGCATAACTTCTAACATGACCAACATGCAATCCTGCTCCACTTGGATATGGGAATTCTACTAAAACATAATATTTTTCTTTCTTACTATTATTACTAGCTTCAAATACTTTATTTTCCTTCCAGTATTCTTGCCATTTCTTTTCAATTTTTCTTGTTTCCATTAACAACACAACCTTTCTTAGTATAGTATAAACCAATAAAATTAAAAGTAATTAAAATAACCGGTACTATCATAATTGCTCCAACAACAATAGCCCAAAATACACTTTCTATAAATTTAAAAATAAAAGTAGCAACAAAAGCAATATCAAACGAACTTACAAGAGCAATTCGATTCATAATACCACGATAATTTATCTTAGACATATCTAATCGATACTTTTTAATTAAGAGTTTAAGTTCAACCGGTACTTTATTTACATCTAATTTTTTTCTTTTTAAAACTGAAAAAAACAGATAAAATAAATAAACAACCAAATATACCCCTAAAAACCAATACAAATCATTTAAATTCATAATCCTCCAAAAAAAAGAATGGTACAAAGGAGTCTTAAAAAGACGGTACCATCCTTAATTTAACTTTATTTTCTTAACGCGAATAACGATTATCATACCCAAGACAAGTTCATTAATATCTATTATTAGTTTTCACCTACCACTAACTCTCTTAAAATAGAACCATAACTACTACTTCTTTAATAATTACAAGATTATTTAACCACATAAAATTTATTTTTTCAAGTACTTTTATTAATTTTTTATACTTCATTCATGTATTCAAGTAATCTTAAGAATACTTTTATACTCCTTTTATCTAGTCCTTTTCTTTTTAGTTTTCTTATTTCTATTCTTTTTTTAGAAATCGATAAATCTTTATCAAATAAAATTCTTGCTATTGGATCTTTTAAAATAGTAGGTGCTTCCATATCAGATAAGATACTATCTATATCATCATTTAAAAGCATCAAGGCATCTATTTCTATATCACTTCCTTGGCAATTAATAGTTAATTGAGCATTTGTAGGAACATTTTTAACTTCAATTACAAAGTCTGTATCCATTAGATAAGATTTAAATTCTAATTCTTTGTCATTTAAATAAACATTTACATTGTTAGCCATTTTAGTATTTCTAAATCTTATTTTATAATCTCTTTCATTGAATAATAAGTTTGGATTACCATCTATTGGTCTTATTATTAAAGTATAGTTGTTAGTTAAATAATTATAATCTATATTAGTAATTGCATAAGAACCATTTTTATAATTATTAGTAATACCATCATCTTCATATAAATTATAAGAATTACTATTACCTGGAAAAACATGAATTTCTAATTCTTTAGGAGACTTAGTACTCATTAAATCATTTATACCAGCAAGAGGAATAATGCTTCCAGCTTTTACAAATACAGGATAATCTTCTATTTTATAGAAAGATACATATTTTTTATTACCAACAAACTTTTTACCAGTTTTAAAATCATACCAAATACCATCAGGAATAAAAAATCTTTGAATAGCTCGGTTAATTAAACTATCATTAGTTTTAACAATAGGAGAAATTAACATTGAAGAACCCAAGAAATATTGATTTATATAAGTAGGATCATCATAAGCAAAAGGGTAGTCATAATAAAATGGTTTTATTAAAGGTATTCCTTCTTTATGATAATGATACATTTCGGTATATAAATATGGTATTAATTGATTTCTAAGTCTTAAATAATAGGTTACTATATTATTAGTAACAATATCCCATCTCCATGGTTCTCTTTTATAATAAGTTCCATTTTCAGTATTAAATCTTACAATAGGTGAGAAAACGGAAAATTCAACACTTCTTATATAAAATTCTTTATTTTCAATGCCTCCAACTGATCCTGCAACATCATGACTCCAAATAGATACTCCTATATTAGAAGCTGTTAAATTAAAATAAGGTAAAAACTTTAATACATCAAAGCTTATTTCATTATGACCTGAATATAAAACTGGGTATCTATGAGGAGCAAAATTAGCATTTCTTCCTAGAACAATACTTCTCTTACCACTTCTTTCCATATCTTTTTTCATGTAATCGTTTAAAATGAATAAAGAATTTCTATTTTCTAAAACATCATAGTCATTCCAAAATAAATCTATTCCCATAGTTTCTAAAGGATGAATAAATAACTTTAAATATAAATCCATAAATCTAGCATCAAAAGGGTTAAAATCTATATAACCTTTTTTATTTAAAGCAATGTATTTTCTAGCCTCTGGAAAATAAGTCTCATGAGGAAATATTCCATCTTTAGGATTAACTTTTAATCCCACTTTAACCCCCATTTGATGTAAAATATTAATTAATTTAGGTGGATCTTTTATTAATTTAGTATTAAAAGTAAAACCAGATGTTTTAGAATAATCTTTCATTTTAATACTCCATTCATTATCAAATAAGAAAATTGAAATTGGAATACCATTCATTCGAAATTTATTCATTAAAGAAATTATATGTTCATCTTGATAAGGAATATCACGACTCCACCAATTACCAAGAGCATATCTTGGAATAAATGAAGGATATCCTGTTAAAGTAAAATAATCATGTAAAACTAAATTAAAATCATTACTATAAGCAAATAAATAAATATCTTTAGTATCACTTTCTCTTTTATAAACGTTAGAGTTTTCATCTAATAATAAACTATTAGAATCATCTAAAACTAATAACATATCAGGATTTAACAAACCTTTTTCAAGAGGTGGTAATTTTGTTGTATTATCTAAAGATATAGTTGTTCCTCCATAATTTTTAACTTCTTTTTGAGTATAAAACCATTCTTTTTTACTATAAGTTATTAAAGCTGATAAACTTTTTTCACTTAGTTTAGCATTTTTTAAATATTTAAAATTCATATATTTAGTACTTATATAAATATATGCTTGATCTTCTTTAACTTCAAATAAGGGTCTTTCAAATTTTCTTTTTAAGACTAAACTAGTAGCTGAATCAATAAATTTACCTGATTCATTATATTCAATTCTTATTAATCTTTCTGTTAGTACTTCTATTCTATATTTTGGACCAATAAAAATACATTTATCATTTACTTTTAAATCATCTTGATTTATTTTAAATTGAGGACCTAAATTATACATAATAACCTCCTATTTATCTAAAAATCTTATATAATATTCATCATATGTCATTTTACTTTCATAGACTTTTTCGGCAATACTACCAACATAACGATAATGCCAAGATTCATATTTATAACCTGTTATATCTTCTGTTTCTTTTTTATATCTTAAAATAAAACCATATTTATGAGCGTTTTTACTTAACCATTTACTTTCTTTAGTACCAGCAAAAGTATTACTAGACTCAGCTTTAATATCAACTGCCAAACCTGTTTGATGCTCTGAAAAACCTGCATGAGCAGCATAGACTTCAGCATATTTTTTACCATATGTTTTTAAATATAAATTATAAGTATCTTCTTGACTTTTGTAATCTCTATATCCTGATCTGAATATTACTTTATAACCAGTTTCTTTTTTACAATCATCTGACATCTTAATAAAAGCTTCATACATTTCTTTATTTGCTTTTTGTTTAGAATCAATTGCATATTCCTTGTCAACACTTACTAAATCACTTGGAACAAAGTCTTTATCTAAACCATTATATTTATTAACAAGCATTGTTATAGAAAACTTAGAAACAGTATTAGCATCTTCATAATAATTTTTATTAAGACCAATATTAACATTAATTACTATATTTTCATAATCAATATTATTTTCTTTTTTATAATCAATATATTCTTGATAATTACTAAGTTTAAAAAAATCAAATTGTAAATAATTATCTATTCCTTCTTGATAATCTAATTTAAGAAATTCTAAAACATCATCTTCACTACTATTTTTTAAAATACCATTTATTTCTTTAGCATTATAACCTTTATCTATTAAAGAATTAGTTAAAGAAACAAAATTAGTTATATTACTATCATTTAATTCTAAATAAATATTAAAGTTTTTATCTTTATAATCTTTACTATTAAATATTTTATCTAAAACTTTATTATTTTTACTATTTAATACTTGATCTTTTTTACCATATTTTAAAATAGTATTAATACTAGTATCACTATAATTTAATTGTTTTAATACGTGTTTGTTATATAATTTAATAGGATTAATAATTTCTATTACTATTAATAAAACTATAATACTTAAAATGATAATATTTTTTTTATTTAATTTTCTTTTCATATTCGCCTCTATTATATGTTTATTATATCATTTAAAGAATAGGTTGTAAATTAATCTTGTACTTTTTTTAAATAAGTGTTATTTTATTTACAGGTGAGTTTATGTATTTAAATAATAAAAGATATTATACTTTAGATAGTTTTTATAAAGAAAAATTTGGTTGTAAAATTGCTAAGGTTAGTTTAAATTGTAATTTTACTTGTCCTAATAGAGATGGTACTAAAGGGGTAGGGGGATGTATTTATTGTTCTAGCCTTAGAAGTGGTGAGTATGCTGGTTTTGTTGAAGATGATGTTATAACTCAGTTTAATAAGGTTAAAGAGGTGATGCTTAATAAATGGAAGAATTGTAAATTCATTGGTTATTTTCAAGCTGGAACTAATACGTATGCCGAAGTTGATGTGTTAAAAGAAAAATTTGAACCGATTTTAAAACTTAAAGATGTTGTTGGTCTTAGTATTGCAACAAGACCATATTCTATAACTGATGAATGTCTAGATTATTTAACTGATTTAAATAAAAGAACTTTTTTAACTGTTGAATTAGGTCTTCAAACAATTCATGATAAAACTAGTAAGTTAATTAATAGATGTCATTCCCTAGAAGAATTTGAAAACATGGTTAAGAAATTAAGAGAAAGAAAAATAAATGTTGTTGTTCATATTATAAATGGACTTCCATATGAGACAAAGGAAATGATGCTTGAAACAGTTAAATATTTAAATAACTTAGATATTCAAGGTATTAAAATTCATATGCTTCATGTTTTAAAAAATACTAAATTAGCTAATATGTATGAAGAAGAAAAATTTCCTATTTTAACTAAAGATGAGTATATTGACATTGTAGTAAATCAATTAGAATTATTAAGAAGTGATATTGTAATAAATAGAATAACTGGAGATCCTAAATTAGATGATTTAATTGAACCAACTTGGTTAGTTAAAAAGTTTGTTGTTTTAAATGATATTGATAAAGAACTTAAAAGAAGAGATACTTATCAAGGTAAAAAAGCCAAAAAAATAAACTAAATTAATTTTTTTAGTTTATTTTTTTACCACATTCTGGGCAATAATTAGCAGATTTATTTAATCTAGCTCCACAAGAAGAGCAATAATTTGGTTTAGTTCTTTCTTCTTTAAATGGTTCTTTTTCTTTATTTTCAGTTATAATTATTTCTTCTTCATAAGGTTTTAAAATATTAGAATTAAAATATAAAGGTATTCCTTTAAAGAATAAAGATAAAACTGTATAACTAGTTGATTTTTCAGGTACTAAATATTTATAAATTTTATTATAAGATAAAACTGATAATACCATTAAAGCAATTGATACTGGTCCATCTAATACTCCTACTAAATAAACAGCACTTAAAGCAAGCATGATGTATGGAATTTGTTTGTTTTCTGAACCATTTTTTTCATAAACTTCAAAGCCTAATTTTCCAAGTAGATAATGATAACCTATTGGTATAAAGGCAAGCCATGGATTAGGAATATTATTTTTTTTAGCAAGTTCCATTAATCCTAAAGAACTAAATACATATAAAATCACGGCTGCTATTAAAAATATTAAAATTAAAAATATTCCAAGAGGACCTAAAGCTAAACTTAAATTCTTTAAATCACTAAACTCTTCTATATAACTCACTATATCACCTATTAAATCTAAAATGGCAAATGTCGCCATCTTGCATTACATAATCCTTTCCTTCTATTCTTAATTTTCCAGCTTCTTTAGCTTTTAATTCACTACCACAGCTAATTAAATCTTCATAACTAATAACTTCAGCCTTGATAAATCCTTTTTCAAAATCCGTATGAATTATTCCAGCACAAGCAGGTGCTTTCATACCATCTTTAAAAGTCCAAGCTCTTACTTCTTCAGGTCCAACCGTAAAATAAGTTTTTAAACCAAGAAGTTCATAAGTTGCATTAATTAAATCGTCTAAGCCACTAGCTTTTATACCTAACATTGCTAGCATTTCCTCTTTTTCTTCAATTGATAATTCAGATAATTCACTTTCAACCTTAGCACACATTTTAATAACTTTACTATTTTTAGCATATTCTTTTAAAGCTAAAACATAATTGTTATCAGGAAGGGCTAAATCACTTTCATCTATGTTAGCCATATAAATAATTGGTTTTAAAGTTAGAAATTGAAAAGCTTTTAGTTTTAATTTTTCATCATCAGTAAAACTTATTTCTCTTAAAGGAATAGCTTTTTCAAGAGCATCTTTGGCTTTTTTTAAAGCTGATACTTCTAGTAAAGAATCACTGTCTTTTGTAGTCATAGCTTTCTTTTCTATTTTTTCTAATCGATTATTAATTATTTCTAAATCACTTATGGTAAGTTCTAAATTAATTATTTCAACATCACGTACTGGATCACATCCACCTTCAACGTGAATAATATTATTATCATCAAAACATCTAACAACTTCAACAATTGCATCTACTTCTCTTATATGTGATAAAAACTTATTACCAAGTCCTTCTCCAGTTGAGGCTCCTTTAACAAGTCCTGCAATA
>CADBSI010000085.1 GCA_902797275.1 uncultured Erysipelotrichaceae bacterium
AGACACCTTTTTTTCTTCTCCAAACATATTTGGTCTATTACTTGTATAAGCATAGTATTCTGATCCTGCTACTAAAACCGATTCTTCTAATGATTTATAATACGATAATCTTATATGTTTAGTAATATTTATATAAGATACCGATACAATTGCTAAAATAATAGCAATTAAAGAAATTGTTCCTAATAATTCAACTAACGTAAAACCTCTTTTATTTTTCATATTAACCTCTACTAAATAAAATATAACATTTTTTTAAAGAAAAATCTACTTTTTATAGACTTTTTTCTAAAAAAAATGTATAATGTTAAAGTTAGTTCTTTTAATTAAAAAAGAAAGGAGGTTTTTTTTTAATGAAAAACGACGAAACTCGTTTTCTTATTTTAGGTGGTTTAGGTGAAATTGGCAAGAACATGTATGCAATTGAACACAATGATGAAATTATTTTAATTGATGCAGGTATTTCTTTTGCTGAACTTACTACCCTTGGTATTGATTATTCTATTCCAGATTATTCTTATTTGAAAGCTAATGAAGATAAAATAAAAGCTTTATTTATTACCCACGGACATGAAGATCATATAGGAGCTATTCCTCTTTTAATTCAAATGATTGATATTAAAAATATATATGCTCCTAATCAAGCGTGTGAACTTATTAAAATGAAATTAGCTGACAAAAATCTTCGTTTTGATAATTTATTTGCTTATCAAAGTGATGATGTTATAAAATTTAAATATTTTGAAGTTGACTTTTTTATAACAACCCACTCAGTTCCTGATTCTCATGGTATTAGAGTTAAAACTCCTGATGGAACAATTGTTACAACTGGAGACTTCAAATTTGATTTTACTCCTATTGGACCAATGGCTGATTTACATAAAATGGCCAGAATTGGAGAAGAAGGTGTTGATTTACTTGTCAGTGATTCAACTAATGCTTTAAATGATGGAATATCTAATAGTGAATCCATGGTTGATGCCGCTTTAAATGATATTTTTGATACTGAAACTAATAGTAGAATTATAATAGCAACATTTGCATCTAATATTTATCGTTTAAAACATATTGTTGAAACTTGTTATAAACATAAAAGAAAAATTTGTATCTTCGGTCGTAGTATGGAATCTAATATTGAAATTTCAATTAAAGGAGGCTATATAAATCATAAAGAACTATTTATATCTCCAGAAGAAGCCAATACTTTAAAACCAAAAGAAGTTTGTATTTTATGTACCGGTAGTCAAGGAGAACCCCTTGCTGCTTTATCAAGAATTGCTAATTTAGAACATAAACATATAAAACTAAGACCAGATGATGTTGTAGTATTTTCATCTAGTCCAATTCCTGGTAATGCCTTAAGTATTTCAAGAACAATTAATAAACTATGTTTACAAGGAGTTAAAGTTTATACTAACTCAACTATCTCAGATATTCATACATCTGGTCATGCTAATAAAGAAGAATTAAAATTAATGATTCGATTGATAAAACCAAAATATATGCTACCATTTCATGGAGAATATAGAATGCTTAAAAGTCATGCTGATTTAGCTGTTATGTGTGGAGTTAAAAAAGAAAATACTTTTATTCTTGATAACGGAGATACTTTAATTTTAAAAAATCACGAAATTACTATTGGAGAAAAAATAAAATCTGATACTATTTATATAAATAGTAATAGTGCAAGTGAAGTAGCAAGTCAAGTAATAAGAGATCGAAAAATCATGGCAAGTGATGGAATTTTAGTAATTGTTTCTAATATTGATATGCGAAATAAAAAACTTTTAACAAAGCCTAATATCGTAACCCGTGGTTTTATTCAAGTAAATGACAATGCTGATCTTATTAACATGTTAGAATTAAAAGCTAGTTTATTAATAACTACTAAACTAAAACAAGAAAACATTAATTTTCAAGATATAAAAAGTTATCTACAAACTAATATAAGTACTTATATTATGGAACTAACCGGTAGAAAACCTATTATCTTGCCTATTATATTAGACATAAAAAAATCTAGTAATTAACGACTAGATTTTTTTAGTATACCCATATCAATACCATTTTTCTTAACATCTTCATTCATTTTTACATGATCAACTTTACTTGTTTGTTCCATGATTTTTTGAAACAAGTATTCTCTATCTCGAAATTTACCATGTAAAACATCATCTCTTTTAATTGAAGTAATTTTAAAATACGTTGAAAAATCACCAAACAAATCCCTTTTATTTTCACCATAGAAAATAAAATTTTCTATAACTTCAATTTCTTTATAAACAAGCATTAAACCTGTTTGTTCATGATAATATAAATATCTACTAAATGGTAAATCTTCTCTCACTGCTACATCTGATACCATATATACTTGTCTATCCCCTACATATTTACTTTCGAATAAGAATCTTTCTAAACTTAAATAATCTTGATCAAACTTTTTATAACTACAACTTGCTAATTTATCACTTAAACTTTTACGATATTTAACAACTTCCCCTACACTATCAACATAAACAAGGGAACCAGTATTTTTATTAATATAAATTGTATAACTAGAACTTATATTATCTATTATATTTAAATCACTTTTAGAATCACTAAAAGTAATATTATCAAGTTTTTTAATTAAATCATCTATATCATCTTTCTCAGCTTTTTTAATTAACTCTAAAACACTTAATAATACTTTAGTTGCTTCTATACACTTATTAAGATCTAAAGAACTAGAAATTTTAGTATATTTATAAACAAAAAACTTTTTAACTGATTCTTTTTTATGTTCTAAATTTAATCTTTCTTGTTTTTCATGATTAAGTAAAATAATACTTAATTTCTCATTATATTCTTGCTTTAACTTTTTTAAACGATTAAAACCCGTTATTCCATTTAATAAAGCTTTATATGTATTAACAAGATCAGATACTGTACTTAAATTATATTTACGTTTATCATCGTCTAATTTTTCAAAAAAAGCTTGTTTCTTTAATTCTAATTGTTTTAATAAATAAGTTCTATTTTTCATTTCATAATTTTGTAAAACTGATTTATTAGCATTTATTACTTTCATATATTCTTCTTTTGACAATCCATTTACATCAGGATGATTATTCTTAGCCATTGGTTTATAAACATCTTGTAAATCATCCCAAGTAAAAAGTTCATCTAAATTAAAAAAATCTAAAGCTTCATATAAATTATCTCTCATAAAACACCTTATGGTAAGTATAGCATTAAAAATATCTAAAGTCAATTTCTATAAAGTATTTTTTATGTTATATAAAAAACAATTATTATTAATCAAATATTTCTTCAAGAATTTCTATTTTTTTACTAATAGCATCAAAAATTACTTTAGCTCCAATAGGTAATACTAAATTATATAGAGAATGTCCAAAGTCTTCACATTTAATCATTGGTTTATTTACATATTTTTTAAATACATTTTTAAAATAATCATCTTAACATCTTTATCACTTGCCATATCACTTAAATCACTAACTTTATTTTTTACAACATTATTAATAGTATTTTCATAAATATACTTTCCTAATTTAACATTTAAACCTATTTCATTTATAAGTTTAATTGATTCTTCAATTTCACATTTATTTCTTTCTTTTAAAAAGCCAGATGAACTGATAACTCCAATATAATCATTTTTTTCTAGTTTTTTCATTTATTTCTCTCACCACTTCTTCTATAGATTTATAATTTTCTTACTAATTTATTATATATATTAGGTTTAAGTATTATAAATCAATTCTAATTAAAAGTCTATACTTTAAGTAATTGATACAATTTTACAAAGTTAAAAATATATGATAAAATTAATTTGAAAGTGAAGTGTTAAGTTTGAAAAAAATTAATAAATTTTTCTATAATACTATTATTTTAACTACTAGTATCTTTTTAATTGAATTTATCTTTAAATTAATAAATAATAATAATATTTTTAATGTATCTACAATTAGAATATTATTATCAACTATTATAATTAGTTTAATTATTAGTTATATAGAACTTTATTTAAAAGAAGATAAAGTAAGAAATATTAATATATTAATAGTATTTATAATTACTATTTATACTATTTTACAAGCAGGTTTTAATAATTTTTTAGGTGTTTATATATCTTTTAATATAACTAGTCAAGCAGGTGCTGTTAGTAGTTATATAATTGATTTTATTAAAAGTTTTTATTGGTATTATTATTTAATATTAATTCCTTTTATCTTAGTAATTACTTATTATATTTTAATTAATAAAAAAATAATTAAAATTAAAGAAAACAATAAATTTAACAAATTACAAGCAAGTCTTGCTTTAATAAGTTATTTATTAGTATTTGGATTTTTATATAGTTTAACTTTAAATCTTGATATATTACAAAATAAATTACAAGCTATTAGTAATAAAGATTTATTTAATAATCCAAGTAATCCAAGTCTTGTTATTAGAGAATTTGGTAGTACTATGTTTGGTGTTTTAGATGTTAAAAATATTTTTTATCATGTAGATACTATTAATATAAATACTAATAACAATAATAATAATAGTAATAATATAAATGATACTAAGTGGCAAGAATTAATTAATAAAGAAGATAATTTAACTTTAAATTATTTAAATGAATATTTTATTAATAATACTAAAACTAATAAAAATAGTTATACTGGTTTATTTGAAGATAAAAATTTAATAGTTATTATGATGGAATCAGTTGATGATATTTTTATAAATGAAGAATTATATCCTAATTTTTATAGATTATTAAGTAGTGGTTATTATTTTAAAAACAATTATTCTCCAAGAAATTCATGTGCTACAGGTAATAATGAATTAAGTGGTATGATAGGTTTGTATTCTATTTATAATAAATGTACAGCTAATACTTATAGTAATAATATTTATCCTTATAGTATTTTTAATTTATTTAATAATAAAGGTTATAAAACTACTAGTATGCATGATTATACAGAAAAATATTATCAAAGAAGAGAAATACATACTAATATGGGTTCTAAAAGATACTATGATGTAGATGATTTAAAACTTACATATAATACCAAAGATGAAGAATGGGCAAGTGATGAAGAGTTCATGAAACAAGTTGTAAATATTTTAAAAAATTATAAAGAAAAAGATAAATTCATGACTTGGTTAACAACTGTTACCTCACATCAACCATATGGTAGTAGCACTTACGGTGATAAATATTTATATTTATTTGAAGGTGAAAAGTATTTTAATTATAATATAAAATTAAAAAGATATATGTCAAAACTTAAAGTATTAGATGATGGGTTGGGAGTACTTTTAAAAGGATTAGAAAGTCAAGGAAAACTAGATGATACAGTTATTATTTTATATGGAGATCACTACCCTTATGGACTTGCAAATAATATATTAGAAGATGCCCTACCTTATAGCATAGAAGAAAAATATGAAAATGAAAGAGTTCCTATGGTTATTTGGTCAAATGATTTAGAAGCTACTACTTATACAGAGTATACAAGTTATGTTAATTTACTACCAACAGTTGCTAATTTATTTAATTTAGAATACGATTCAAGATATTCAACCGGACAAGATTTATTTGCAAGTAATTACCAAAGCATAACAGTATTTGCTGATGGATCATGGAAAAATGAAATAGCTTTCTATAATGCTAGCAATGATAACATAACCTATTATACTAATAAAAGATATACCATAGACGAAATAATAAAAATAAACGAAAGCGTAAACAATAAAATAAAATATAGTAATCTAGCTATTCAACATGATTACTTCAATTATCTTTATACCAATTTAAAATAGAAGCAAGAAGCTTCTATTTTATTATAGTATTAATCTTTAAGAGCTATTGTAAATGGATTACTTTTAGTTCCAGATCCACCTGTTATAAC
>CADBSI010000086.1 GCA_902797275.1 uncultured Erysipelotrichaceae bacterium
AGACACCTTTTTTTCTTCTCCAAACATATTTGGTCTATTACTTGTATAAGCATAGTATTCTGATCCTGCTACTAAAACCGATTCTTCCAATGTTTTATAATAAGATAATCTTATATGTTTAGTAATATTTATATAAGATGCTGATACAATTGCTAGAATAATAGCAATTAAAGAAATTGTTCCTAATAATTCAACTAACGTAAAACCTCTTTTATTTTTCATATTAACCTCTATTATAATTGTACCAAAAAAATAGTATTTTTCAACTATTTTTAATAATTAAAATGTTTTTCATTTAAAAACTATAAAACTAATTAGAAAAAATACCTTCAACTAAATGAAAGTATTTTTCTATTAACTAAATTTTTTAATATCATTTATATTTATCATTAAATAAGGTATTTCTTTTGTTTCTTCTTTAATAAAAATCATATAATTATCCGTAAAATCAAAATGTCTTCCCTCTTCTAAAGAGGTACTTTTAAAATTCATTCCCGCTTCACTTTTAACTTTACCACCTTCATTATCAATTTTAAATTCAACAGTTTGTACTACTTTAGAAAGTAAATACTCATCATCTACTAAATTTATTTTATGTCCTTCTAAATCTTTATACTCTTGTTTTACTTTAAAATCTAAATCATGAATACTAATTGTATCACTTGCTAAGAATTTACTTTTTTCATTTTTAGCAATTGCATTATAGGTATCAATGAAACTATCTCTTCTATCACCTTTATATAAAATAACTTCATCCCCTGTTGTTGTTTTTAATAAAACAGCATAGGAATCACTATAATAGAATAATACTTCTAAATTATTATCAAGTTCACTATTACTACTTTCTTTTATACCAAAAGTATCATTAGTTAATTTATCAAATGGTTTTAAAAATTTAAATTCTTTAAATAACATAGAATAAAAGAAATAATCTTTAGAATCTTCTTCAAAAGTAAAATCATCTAAAATACTACTAGTTTCCTTAAACTTATTATAAATTTCCATTTCTATTTCTTTTTTTAAACTAGGAGTTGCAAATCCATATTTTTTATAATATAAACTATCGCTTATATCACTATCTTTAAAAGTTTCTAAATTTAATTCTCTAACTGTTTGATTATTTTCATCACCTATAAAAACAACATCACCATTATTTTCTTTTTTTAAATCATTCCAAATTAATTGAATAGTAGGTGAATATATACTATTATCTTCTAACTTAGAAACAATTGTTGGTAATAATTTAACATTTATTATATTAGTACTAGTAGTTTTTCTTGTATAATAATAAATTAAACATAAAAGTAAAATAATAATTATTAAAATTGTTAAACCATATTCTTTAATTTTCTTCATAATTTTCCTTTCTTATATCATTTATAATATAACTTACCATAGTAAGACCAAAGATACTTGGAATAAAAGCATTTGAACCAATTGTTGTTCCCTTTTTTTCCATTTGTTCTTTAGAATAAACAACTGGTATTTCTAAACATTTTTTATTATCTTTTAAATTATATCTTAAAATTCTAGCTAATTTATCATAACTAGTATTTTTTAATTTTTCTATTTGAATTTTACTAGGATCAAATTTAAATCCTGCTCCCATTGATGATATTATTTTAATATTTCTTTTATTTGCTTCTCTTATTAATAATTCTTTACTTTTAAGAGAATCACAGCAATCTAGAATATAATCATAATCTTTATTAAAGATAAGATCAGTTGTTTTTTCATCATAGAAACAACTAAATGTTTCTACTAAACAATTTGGATTAATATCTAATATTCTTTTTTTTAACACCTCAACTTTAAAAAGTCCTATAGTAGAATGAAGAGCAATTATTTGTCTATTTATATTACTAATATCAACCTTGTCATAGTCAACTATGGTAATATTTCCAATACCACATCTAGCTAAGGCTTCAACAGCATACCCTCCTACTCCTCCTACTCCTATAACTAAAACTTTTTTATTTTTTAAATTATCAATATTCATTAATATTTCTAGTCTTGAAAACTCCATCTTTCCTCCGTTATTACTAAATCCATTTTTATATCATGTTCTTCTATTTCTAAATTATCAACCAAATTACAAGAATAACATAAACCTATTTTATAAATATTTTTATCTTTTAAATATTTATCATAATAACCTTTTCCATAACCAAGTCTATTTAATTCTTTATCAAACATCAATCCAGGTACTATAATAACACTATTTTCAAAATCATTAATTTTTAATTTACTTGTTGGTTCTTTAATATTATATTTATTTAATTTATAAAACCCATCTATTTTATAAAAATTCATTTCATTATTTTCTATTCTTGGAGCATAAAAATTTTTATCTTGAAAATAATTAATTATACTATAAGTATCTATTTCAGTTCCAAATGATAAGTATATTAAAATATTTTTAGTTTGTTTAATTATTTTTAATTCTTGTAAATTAAGTAAAATATTTTGATCGAGTTCTTTTTTATTTTTTATATTTTTTCTATTGGTTAAAGCTATTTTTCTTAATTTATCTTTCACTAGAAACTTCTTCCGCCTCCACCATGAGATGAACCACTACTAGATGAATGAAAACTTGATCCTCCTCCATGAGATGATCCAGATGAACTTATATCTGAAACAATTCTAGTTCTTGTTGTATTTGCAGTAATAAATTTATCTTCTCTTAAATTAATATTAGCATTTTTTAAATAACTAACTGTTGATCCTACTTTAATTTTTAATCTAGTTTTAAAATATAAAATTAAACTTACAATTAAAGTTATAATACTAGATATTAAAATAATTACTTTATAAGGAACATATTTAATATAAATGGGATCTCCATTACTATCTATTTCCATATTTTTATTACTATCAGGATAACCTAAATCAAATTCATCTTGCATTTCTTGAACCATTTTACTTAAACATTCATAGTATTCTTCATTTTTTAAGTTATCAAAACCACTATCAAGAATATCATCTATTCGACTATCATCATACATTTTTATAGCATAACCAGTAGTTGATATATAAATTCTTCTGTTGTCCATATCAATTAATATTAAAGATCCATCTCTTGTTTCATTTTTACCAAATAAATTATAATCATAAAAATCATCTGCATAGCTTACTTCATCAGCTTTTGGATTTTCATTAATTAAAACTATAGCTAAATCATAACTAGTATTTGTAATATAATTATTAACTAAATTAAATAAGTTTTCTTCTTCCAAATCCGTTAATAAATCAGCAAAATCATAGATTTTATCCATATCATCAACACAAGGAGTTGATAAAATATCTTCTTTATTACTACCTAAATTAAATTTATCTCTTACTTGTAAATTAGTATCAGTTCTTAAACAAGTTTTTATTTCTTTAGCTGAAACAGGTAAAGAAGCAATTATAATTAATAAAATTAAAACAGCTATTATATATATTCTTTTCATATTACCACCTATACCCACTTAATTTAAACAATAAAAGTAAAATTAGAAAAGATGCTACAAAAGTAATTAAAATTACCAAAAATAACTTAAACTTAGAAACAGGTATTTCTCCAACTAATTTAGCACTTTCTCCATTCATAGCAAAATGATAGATTTTTCCTTTATAATTTATATTTAAAACCCAAACTGGTAATAAAACATATTTATTATTGTTTAAAACAACATTATTATTACTATTTTTTACAATAGTTGTAGAATAACCTTTTATATCTTTTCTTAAATATTCTTTAGAATCATCTTTAATTCTTTCTAAAACATTTTTATAAGCATCAGTCATTTTAACATCATATTTTTCAGATAAATAACCTGATAAATAACTAGTATCAAATTCTTGCATTTTACTATAATCAAATGGTTCTATTGCATTCATAATTTTATCATCAAAACGAATTGAAGCATCATTTGGAACATTTAAAAAGCTAAGATTTCCGCCTCTTTTAACCTCATAATATTTAGTTTCAGTATAATTATAATCACCTGAAGACCAATTTCTAACTCTAGTACAACTTGCCGTTATATCTGCTTTATTATCCATATCATATAAGAAAAATGGTACATACAAACCTTCCATATCAGAAATATTATCTAAATTACTAAAATCTTTAGGTATTAATAATCTTCCTTTTACTATATCTTTAAAAGATGTAATTGCATCTTCTTTTAAATATTTAAAAGGAATAATACCAGATGGTTTGTATACTCCTGTTAAACGATTTTTAATAATAGAATAACTTCTACAATAAACACATCTTGTACTAGAAGTATTTTTTTGTACGATAATATCAGCTCCACAATTTTTACAATGATAACCTTCTAAATCTTTAAGTTCTGAAAAACTCTCTTCTAAATTAGGAACTTTATCTAATTTTTCTTTATTGTTTTTAAGTTCATCTAAAGTAAACTTAGAACGACAATATTCACATATAAATATTTCTTTTTTAGGAAAGTATTTAATGCTTCCTCCACAATTTAAACATTTTTCATCCAATGTATCCATAATTACTCCTACATAATAAGTATAAACTAAATATGAAAAAAAATCATTAAAAAAAGATAAGAAAAATGTAAATATTAAAAAAAATAATTTAAAAAACTTTTAATTATTTAATATTTACTATATAATTATATATATAAATAGTAGGTGATAAATATGAGTAAGAAAAAAGTTAAAAAAGAAAACTTAATTAATCTAAGTGATGATATAGAATTAGATAAGGAAATAGAAGAAACTAAAAAGTCCAATATAAAAGAAGAAAAAATTAAAATAAAAGAAAAAGAAATTAAAGAAGAAATAAAAAAAGAAGAAAAGTCTAAAGAAATAACTAATACTTCTAATAAAAGTAAATTTAATGTTTTCTTATTAATTATTTGTTTATTAATAATAATTTATTTAGGAATAACTTTTTATTTAAGTAAGAATTATGAATTAACTAATTTAATTAAAACTATTAGTTTTCTTGGTATATTATTTATTACTATAATAGTTTTATTTAAAACTAATACTAAAAAAACTACTCCTTATATATTATTAATTACTTTTATTTTAATAGGTTATGTAGTATTTCAAATATCTTATTCTGAAAAAGAAATATATGTAGTTGATTTTATTAATAAAGATATATCTGAAGTTATTAAGTTTACTGATAAATATAATTTAAAACTTAATACTAATACTGAGTATTCAGACACAGTTTTAAAAAATCATGTTATTATGCAAGAATATGGAATTAATACTTTAATTAAAGAAATAGATACTTTTAATGTTACTATTTCTCTTGGACCAAATTATAATAAAGAAGTAGTTGTTTCTAATTTAACTGGTTTTAAATATGATGATGTTATGAAATATATAAAAGATAATTATTTAAGTAATGTTGAAATTACTTTTATAAAATCTGATAAAGAAAAAGATACGGTTATAGAACAAGTTGGTAGTGGTTCTTTAAAAAGATGTGATTTAATTAAATTTGTTTTCTCTTATGGAAATGAAGAAATAGAACCTACCATTGTTAAATCTTTAAAGGGATTAAGTTTATTTGA
The DNA here is from genome assembly GCA_902797275.1 of uncultured Erysipelotrichaceae bacterium. Lineage (GTDB taxonomy): Bacteria > Bacillota_I > Bacilli_A > RF39 > UBA660 > RUG591. The sequence goes on from CADBSI010000086.1 coordinate 5,553, forward strand.
AGCTACTTCTTATTTAAAAAGATATAATATTCCTTATGAAATAAAATATGAATATAGTGATTATGATGTTGATACAATAGTAAGTCAAGATATTGTTGATAATATTGTTTCTGATAAATTAACTTTAGTTGTTTCTAAAGGTAAAAAGATAATTGTACCAGATTTAAGTAAAATGACTAGTTTAGAAATAACTAAATGGGCTTTAGAAAATAATGTTAAAGTATCATTTAAAGAAATATATAATAAAGAATATGAAAGTGGTAAAATAATAGAAACTAATTATAGTAAAGGTGATGTAATTGATAGTGAACCTTTAATAATTACAATTTCTAAAGGTAGTATGGTAATGCCTAAGATTGATGATTTAGCAACATTCAAGTTATGGGCAAGTGAAAATAATATTAATTATGAAGAAATATATGAATTTAATAATGATATAGCTGAAGGTAATTTAATTAAAACTAATATTAAAGAAGGAGAAAAAATAATAGAAACTGATACAATTATTTTAACTATTTCTAAAGGAAAAAGTGTTGTTATTCCAAATCTTGTTGGTAAAAATAAAAATACTATTCTTAAGCTTTGTCAAGATAATAATTTAACTTGTACCTTTACTTATGGTGGTTTAACTGATAATGTGCAAAAAGATATAAGTATCAAGCAATCCAAACCAAGTGGATCAGTTGTTAGTAGTAAAACTAATGTTTTAATAACTTTATCAAGTGGTATATACGAAAAAGTAAATGTTCCAAGTTTTATAGGTAAAACTAAACAAGAAATTCAAACAACTTGTAATTCTTTAGGAATTAAATGTAATTTTACTTATAATAATACTTATAATGATACTTTATATGATAAATGTTTAAGTCAAGATAAAACAGGTACTGTTATTAAAGGAAGTACTATTAATATTACTTTAAGTATTGGTCCTGCTAAAACCTATAGTTTTGTATTAGATGGTAGTTTATTAAGTATAGGAAATCCTGAACAAACTAAAAGAACTTTAGAGAAAAAATTAAAAGAAAAATGTCCAGGAGTTAACTTTAACTTTAGTTTTGTAAAAACTAATACAGGTATTGGTTTAATTCATCCAAGTAGTCAAATTAAAATTGGTCAAAACAATGTAGTTCAAGGTAAAACTTATAATGTTATAATTCAAAGTAATTAAAAAAAACTCTAGAAAAATCTAGGGTTTTTATTTATACTCTTTTAACATCTAAGTAAACATCTATTCCATTTAAATTAGTAACATCATCAGTTGTTTTTTCAAAGATAAGAGAATCACTTAAAGTTTCTTTTTTTATAAAATCTATATATTTATCTAATTTTTCAAGTAAATTAATATCAGCATAATAATAAATATAAATTCTATCAGTTATATTAAAGTCTTTTACCTTTCTTAAGTTTTGAACTTTACTAATTAATTCTCTTGCTATCCCTTCATTTATTAAATCATCTGTTAAAGTTGTGTTTAAGATGATAAATGAATTATTAATAACACCTGAGTTGTATCCTTCTTTTGAGTTTACTCTTATATCTAACATTTCTTTATCAAGATCGTAGTTAGTATCATTTAAAGTAATAGTAATTACTTCATCATTTTCAAGACGTTTAATTGTTTCTTTATCAAGATTTTGTAAATATTCTGATAATAGTTTAATATTAGAACCAAATAATTTACCACATACTTTAAAGTTAGGTTTAATTTCAAAGTTAATATAAGAATCTATTTCATTTGTAAATATTACTTGTTTTACATTTAATTCTTCTTCAATTAAAGTTGTTAAATCACCTATCAATTTTTCTTGTTTCATATCAAGTATTACTTCACTTAAAGGTTCACGAACCTTTATTTTAACATCTTCTCTTATCTTTCTTCCAAGAGAAATTAAATCACGAACAGTATCCATTTTTTCTTCTAATTTAAGATCAATTAAATCATCATCATATTTTGGAAAATCAGCAAGATGAACACTTTCTTCATCAGTTAACTTAGTATATAAGTTTTCTGATACAAATGGAACAATTGGAGCTATCATTTTAGATAGACCTACTAAAACATTGTAAGTTGTTTTATAAACTGCTTTTTTACTATTATCTAATTTGCTTGCCCAGAAACGATTTCTATTTCTTCTTATATACCAGTTAGATAAATCATCTGAAACAAAGACTACAAGAGCACGTACAACTTTATTTAAATCATATTCTTCATATGAATTAGTTACATATTTAAGTAATTTATTATATTTAGATAATAACCATTTATCTATTTCTTCTAAATCTTCGTATTTAACTTCAAATTCACGGGGATCAACACTATCAATATTAGCATAAGTTTGGAAGAAAGTATAAGTATTTAATAAAGGATTGAAGAATTTAGAATAAACTTCTTTTAGACCTTCTTCATCAAATTTTAAAGGTGTCCAAACAGGAGATACGTATGGAAGATAAAATCTAACTGTGTCGGCTCCATATTTTTCAATAGTTGAGAATGGTTCAACAATATTTCCTTTAGATTTACTCATCTTTTTACCTTCTTTATCAAGAAGTAAGTCGTTTACTAAAACATTTTTATAAGGAGCTACACCTTTTAAGAAAACAGATATAACAATTAATGAATAGAACCAGCCTCTTGTTTGATCAATTCCTTCTGAGATGAAGTCAGCTGGAAATTGTGTTTGCCACAATTCCATATTTTCAAATGGGTAATGATACTGAGCAAATGGCATAGAACCAGAGTCAAACCAACAATCAATTACATCTTTTACCCTACTCATAGTTTTACCACATTTTGGACATTTAATATGAATATCATCAACATAAGGACGATGTAATTCAATAGTTTCATCAATATCTTCAATTGACTTTTCAACTAATTCTTTTCTTGAACCTATCATTTCTTGATTACCACATTCACATCTCCATAAAGGAAGAGGTGTTCCCCAATATCTACTTCTTGAAATTGCCCAGTCATTTAAATTTTCTAGCCAATTACCAAATCTTTTTTCTCCAACATATTCAGGATACCAATTAACATGTTTATTAGCTTCCACGATTTTATCTTTTAATTTGGTAACTTCTAGATAAAAACTTGGTTTAGAATAATATAAAAGTGGTGTTCCACATCTCCAACAATGAGGATAATTATGAACCATTTTTTGTTTTTTAAATAATTTATCATTAGCTTTTAAGTATTTAATAACTTCTAAATCAGCTTCAAAAACACTCATACCTTTCCATAAACCATCAGTATATTTTCCATCTTCTCCAACTGGATTAACATATGGTAAATGATATTTTTTACCTACTTTTGAGTCATCCTCTCCAAAGGCTGGAGCAAGGTGAACAATACCAGTTCCATCTTCCATGGTAACATAATTATCAACTGTTACATAAAAAGCCTTACCAGGAATATTTAAACTTGGTATTAATTGTTCATATTCCATATATTCTAAATCTTTACCCTTGTATTCTTCAAGAATTTCATACTCGTCTCCTAATACTTTACTTAAAAGATTTTTACCTAGAATAAATTTATAACCTTTACTTAAAACTTTAACATAATCTTCATCTGGATTTACACATAAAGCAACGTTAGCAATTAAAGTCCATGGAGTTGTTGTCCAAACTAAGAAGTATGCATCTTCATCTTTTTTCTTCATTGGAACAATTACAGTTTGAGCTTCAACTTCTTTATAACCTTGAGCAACTTCATGACTTGCAAGACCTGTTCCACAACGAGTACAATAAGGTACTATTTTAACTCCTTCATAGAATAATCCTTCTTCAAAGAATTTCTTTAAAATATACCACTCAGTTTCAATATAATTATTATCATAAGTAACATATGGATGTTTAAGATCAACAAATTGTCCCATCTTAGTTGTTAAATCCGAGAATGCTTTTTCATTTTTCCAAACTATTTCTCTACATTTTTCATTAAATTCTTTAATTCCATATTTTTCAATATCAGTTTTATTTTTAAAACCTAAAGTCTTTTCAACTTCAACTTCAACTGGTAAACCGTGCGTATCCCATCCTACTTTACGAAGAACTTTATAACCTTGCATTGTTTTATATTTACAAAAACTATCTTTTAAAAACTTAGCAACCATATGGTGAAGTCCTGGAAAACCATTAGCAGTTGCAGGTCCATCATAAAAAACAAAATACTTATCATTCTTTTCAATACATTTATCAAGAATATGCATTTTTTCCCATTTTTCACTTATAGACTTTTCAACTTCACTTGTTTTAACTTTTTCTAATTCCTTAAACATATTTTCCTCCTAACATACATAAAAAAAGGTACTACCAAAGGACGAAAAAACCGTGGTACCACCTTAATTATTAACTTAAAACTATAACGCATTACCGTTTCATATGAACACATCAAAAGTGATTTGAATATTACTATTTATCTATTTCCATCAACCATAGACTTTCTATAAAACTTATAATATTCCGTCTTTCTCATCTGTTTATGTATTAAATAATACCAAACTTTATTAAGAAAATCAAGTATTAATTTTATTTTTTATTTACGATATTCAAATTCATAATCAAGTATTTTAACAATACTTCCTTCTTCTATACCCATTTTTTCAAGTTCTTCATCTATTCCTAGTTTTCTAAGTTGTCTTATAAATCTTTCTATTCCTTCATCTGATTGGAAGTTAGTCATTCTAAACATTTTTTCAACATTTTTACCACGAATAATGTAAGTATCATTTTCTTTTTCAATAGTAAATGGTTTTTCTTCTTCAAATTTATATAATACATGAGATAGATAAGTTTCCTCGTCATATAAAGGAGTATTTGGTTCTTTATCTACTAAGTCAGCTAATTTAATTAATACTTCATTTAAATTACTACTTGTTATAGCACTTATTGGGTAAACTTCCACATTTACTTTCTTTTTAAATTCTTCTAAATTCTTTTTTGCTTCTGGCATATCCATTTTATTAGCAATTACAACCATTGGTTTTTTTAAAAGTTTTGGACTAAAGTTTTCTAGTTCTTTATTAATTACTTGATAATCATCAAATGGATCACGTCCTTCAAGTCCTGACATATCAACTATATGAGCTATTACTTTGGTTCTTTCTATATGTCTTAAAAATTTGTCCCCAAGTCCTACTCCTTGACTTGCACCCTCTATTAAACCTGGTAAATCAGCCATAACAAAACTTCTATTATCAACAGTTTTAACAACACCTAAATTAGGTGAAAGAGTGGTAAAATGATAATCAGCAATTTTCGGAGTTGCTTTACTTACTTTAGATAAAAAAGTACTTTTACCAACACTTGGAAGACCAACAAGACCAACATCAGCTAATAATTTAAGTTCTACTTTTAAAATTCTTTCTTCTCCTGGTTCTCCATTTTCAGAGAAATTCGGAGCAGGATTTGCTAAAGTTTTAAAAGCTGTATTGCCACGTCCTCCACGTCCACCTTTAGCAACTACTACCATATCATCTTTTTCTTTTAAATCAGCAATTATTAAACCGGTATCAAAATCACTTACAACCGTTCCTTGGGGTACTTTAATAATAATATCATCAGCGCTTTTACCATCCATATTCTTACCACTTCCATTTTCCCCTTTTTTACCTTTAATTGTTTTCATATATCTTAAATCAACTAAAGTATGAAGACCTGTATCAACTTTAAAAATAATGTCTGAGCCTTTTCCACCGTTTCCTCCAAATGGTCCTCCCATTTCAACATATTTTTCTCGTCTAAAAGCTGTACAGCCATCTCCTCCTGATCCTGCTATTACTTTAATATTAGTCTCATCTATAAACATAATTACCTCCTTAATTTTCTAATTAAACAAGAAACACTAGCTATATTATTACCAGCGATTTCTCTAATTTCTTCTTTAGCACTTGCTATAGCATAACCATTATAGTCTCTTAACATTTCTAAATCATTTATATTATCTCCAATAGTATAAATATTATTTTTACTTATATTTTCTAAATTACTTACTAATTCAATTGGTTTAGATTTAGATATATCTTTATGATAAATATATATATGTATTTCTCCTTCATAAAAAACTTTATAACACATATTATATTTTATCATAATTTTATCTAATTTTAATAAAAATAATTTATCTAATTTCGAAATAATTATTTCATATTCTAATACATTTTCTAAATATTTAATAGTATTAATTGCTATTTTATAATATTTTTTTAATTTTTTTAATTCTTCATAGATAATATTATCTAAAGAAGATAAATATAATATATTATTATTACTATCAAATAAAATATTACCATCATTACAACTTAAATAATGATATGGTATTTTATATTTATTAATTTCTTTTATTATACTATTATATGGTCTACCTGTATTTAAAAGAAAAATATTACCTTCTTTAATAAATTTTTTTAAATAATAAATATTTATTCTTAAATCTAATATATTACATTTTAAAGTATTATCATAATCACTTGCTAATAATTTCATATAAACCTCATTTTTTTAATTATATGTTTATTAGTAAGATTAATTACTTAGAAAATAAAAGTGATATTAAATCACCTTAGTATTATATTTCTTTTTGAACAAGTTCTAAATTACTTTTTGATATACCTGTTATTTCAATTATTTTAGCAAGTGGCATATTTATTAGTAATAGTTAATAATTTATAAAAATATAAATCACTTGTAATTTCATTATAATTCATCTTACTTACTTTGTCCATATTTATATTTATTATTTTAGAAACATTTCCTTCAACATCTTCACTTGGATAAGGTGTTTCTATAACTTCTTTAAATGGTATTTTTTCTCTTTTAATAATACTTTTATATCAATTTAAATTAACTAAGATAACTCTTATTATTTTTCCATATATTTTATTATAATTTTTTAATTTCATATTCAAAGCTTATATTATTTCTTTTAATTCTAACCATTTGCCTCCTTTAAGTCATGACTAAAAACATCTTAGCAAGTATTACTTTTAAATGCAAATAGTTAATTTTTTAATTTATCTTTGTTTTTTTAAACAATTTAACCTATTTATTAAACAATTATTAAGTAAATTAGCTATTTTAAGGGGGTTTTCTTACTATATAAGATTACAAATTGGCAAATTGACTTTTTTTAAATTTTTATAATTTTTTTAAGTTTAATAAATTATTTACTTTTTTATCTTATATATATTTAGTACTTCTATTAAATATTTCTTAGATATTTTATCTATTTTTTTAAACTTTATAATATATTGAAATTACTGGTAAAAACCATTATTCATATCACTTAAAAAATACTCTTGACAAATAAATTATATATGTTAAACTTAATTAGTAAATAAAAAAACCTTATAAAGAGAGATGGAGGGACAGGCCCTTTGAAATCCAGCAACCTATTAGATTAGGTGCTAAACCCTGATGGATAAGGATATCTAACTTAGGATATACCTAAGTTTTTTTCTTTTTATAAGGAAAGGAGGATATATGAAAAAATTATTTACAAGTGAATGTGTAAGATCTGGACATCCAGATAAAATATGTGATTTAATAAGTGATACTTTATTAGATGCATATCTAGAATCTGATAAAGATTCAAGAGTAGCTATTGAAACAATGGCAACTAAAGGAAAAATAATTGTATCGGGAGAAGTTTCATCAAATGCTAAACCTGATATAGAAAGTATTGTTAAAAGTACTTTAAAGCGACTTGGTTATTTGGAGGAATATGAGGTTTTAGTATTCTTGACTAAACAATCAAATGATATTAGTATAGGTGTTAATCAAAAAGAATTAGGTGCAGGAGATCAAGGAATAATGTTTGGGTATGCAACAAATGAAACCGAATATTATTTACCACTTACTCAAGTATTAGTTAACCAATTAACAAAAGCTCTTGATAATTCTAAGTTAACCTATTTAAAACCTGATGGAAAATGTCAAATAACAACAGAATACTTTGATGATAAAATTAAAAGAATTGATACAATTATCGTTTCAGTTCAAACTGATGATATAGATATTAATATTATAAGACATGATATAAAAGACTTAATTTATCAAGTATTACCAAATGATTTACTAGATAATGAGACAAAAATATTAATAAATCCAACAGGAAGATTTGTAATCGGAGGACCTATCGGTGATACTGGTTTAACAGGTAGAAAAATAATAATTGACACCTACTCTGGTTTTTCTAAACACGGAGGTGGAGCTTTTTCTGGAAAAGATTACACCAAAGTTGATAGATGTGCTGCTTACTATGCAAGATATGTTTGTAAAAATCTTGTTGCTATAAATATAGCTAAAAAAATAGAACTACAAGTTTCCTATGCAATTGGAGTTAAAAAAGAAATATCTTTAAATATTAATTGTTTTAATACCAATAAAATACCTGAAGACAAGATTTTAGAAATTATTAAAAAAGTTTTTGATTTCTCACCAAGCAACATGATTAAAGAACTTGATTTAAAAAATATTAAATATCAAGATACTACTAACTACTCTCATTTTTTTGATAAAAATATGCCTTGGGAAAAACTTGATAAAGTAAAAATACTAAACGAGCTAATTACTCTTTAGTATTTTTTTAGTAAGATTTTAAAGTTATTTTTCTACCGTTTGTTTCAATAAAACCATCATCTTTTAAATTTTTAATTTCTCGCATCATAGCACTTCTATCTATTGATAAATAATCAGCTAAATCAGTATAAGTAAATGGTAAAGTAAATTTTCTTTTAGGATTATCATTAGCAAGTAATTCAAAGTATGATAATAATTTTTCTCTTATAGTTCTTTTAGATAATACTTCTAGTCTTTTATTTAAATCAATTATTTTTTTTGATAAAAGTTGTAAAACATTGTTAGTTAAAATACTATGGTATATACAACCTTTTTTACATCTTTTAATTAAATGTTCATATTCAATGAATAATACTTCACAATCACTGGTTGCAATAACAGAAATATCACTTCCAAGACGAGAGAATACTTCTCCAAAAACACTATTTTTTTCAAGTTTTTCAATAATAGAACGATTACCATTATAGTCATATCTTTCCATATTAGCTGTTCCACTAATAATGATACCTATCATTTTAATATTAATTATATTAGATACGATGGTTCGATCTTTTTTAAAAATTCTAGCTCTTGCTTCAAAACAAACTAACATTTTTTTTATATCATTTTCATCTATTCCATCAAATATTGACTTTACTTCCACTTTACACACCTCTTTTCTTATAAAATAAGGATAAATAAATCTAATTAAATTATATTTTATATTTGTTGCAATTGCAACAAGTTTTTTTAATTTTTATTTGTTATAATTTTTTTGTAAAGAAAGTAGTAGGTGAAAAAATGAAGATAGTAAAAAGAGATGGTCGTATTGTTGAATATGATCGTGATAAGATTAAAACAGCTATTTTAAAAGCTAACAATGATGTTAGTGAAGAAGATATGGCAAGTTCTAAGGAAATTGATAAAATTATTAAATATATAGAAGGACTTAAAAAGAAAAGATTATTAGTTGAAGATATTCAAGATATCATTGAAAAGAAATTAGTTGAAGCTAATAAATATGAATTATCAAAAGCATATATGTTATATCGTTATGAAAGAGAATTAATTAGAAAAGCTAATACTACTGATGAATCTATTTTAACCTTAATTAAAAATTCTAATAAAGAATTAATGGAAGAAAATTCTAATAAAAATGCTGTAGTTGCTTCTACTCAAAGAGATTTAATTGCTGGAGAAGTATCAAAAGATTTAACGAAAAGAATTTTATTACCAGAAAAAATTAGAAAAGCTCATGAAGAAGGAATATTACATTTCCATGATGCTGATTATTTTTTACAACCTATTTTTAATTGTTGTTTAATTAACATTAAAGATATGTTAGATAATGGAACAGTTATGAATGGTAAAATGATTGAAAGTCCAAAAAGTTTTCAAGTTGCATGTACCGTTTTAACGCAAATAATTGCAGCTGTTGCTAGTAGTCAATATGGAGGTCAATCTGTTGATATTAAACATTTAGGTAAATATTTAAAACGAAGTGAAGATAAATTTAGAAAGAAATTAACGGAAAAATATAAAGGTAAAATTTCTAAAAAAGAAATTGAAGAATTAGTTAATGATAGATTAAAAGAAGAATTAGCTTCAGGTGTTCAAACTATTCAATATCAAATTAATACTTTAATGACTACTAATGGTCAATCCCCTTTTGTAACCATTTTTATGTTTTTAGATAAAGATGATCCTTATATAGATTATACAGCTATGATTATTGAAGAAATTTTAAAACAAAGATACATGGGAATTAAAAATGAAAAAGGTGTTTTTGTTACCCCTGCATTTCCAAAACTAATTTATGTTTTAGATGAAAATAATAATTTATCAGGTGGTAAATATGATTATTTAACGCATCTTGCAGTTAAATGTTCTAGTAAAAGATTATATCCAGATTATATAAGTGCTAAAAAAATGCGTGAAAATTATGAAGGTAATGTCTTTAGTCCTATGGGTTGTCGTAGTTTCTTAGCTCCATTTAAAGACGAAAATGGAAATTATAAATTTGAAGGAAGATTTAATCAAGGAGTTGTTTCAATTAACTTACCTCAAATTGGAATACTAGCCGAAGGTGATGAAGAAAAATTCTTTAAATTATTAGATGAAAGATTAGACTTATGTTATGAAGCTATTATGTGTAGACATCATGCTCTACTTGGTACTTTATCAAATGTAAGTCCTGTGCACTGGCAATATGGAGCAATTGCAAGACTTGATAAAAATGAACCAATTGATAAATTATTAAAAAATGGGTACTCTTCTATTTCTCTTGGTTATATCGGTATATATGAAATGACTAAAGCTATGCTTGGGGTATCTCATACCGATCCTAAAGGAAAGGAATTTGCTTTAAAAGTTATGAAATATTTAAGAGATAAATGTGCTGAGTGGAAAAAAGAAACTGGAATTGGTTTTGCTTTATATGGTACTCCTGCTGAATCTCTTTGCTATCGCTTTGCAAGAATTGATAAAGAAAAATTTGGTAATATTAAAGATATAACCGATAAAGGTTATTATACTAATTCTTATCATGTTGATGTAAGAGAAGAAATAAATGCTTTTGATAAATTAAAATTTGAAAGTGAATTCCAAGTATTATCAACCGGTGGTGCTATTTCCTATGTTGAAATACCTAATATGCAAAATAACTTAGAAGCTTTAGAAGAATTAGTTAAATTTATTTATAATAATATTCAATATGCTGAGTTTAATACTAAAAGTGATTATTGCCATGTATGTGGATTTGACGGAGAAATCATTATAAATGATGATTTAGAATGGGAATGTCCTAATTGTCATAACAAAGATAAAAATAAGATGAATGTTACCAGAAGAACTTGTGGTTATTTAGGAGAAAATTTTTGGAACGTTGGAAAAACCAAAGAAATTAAAGCAAGGGTACTACACTTATGAATTACATGAAAATAAAAAAAACTGATGTTAGCAACGGTCCGGGAGTTCGAGTATCAATATTTGTCTCAGGTTGTCATCATCATTGTAAAAATTGTTTTAACCAAGAAGCCTGGAATTTTAAATCAGGTACTCCTTTTACTGATGATACAATAGAAGAAATAATAAATGCTATGAATCATGAATATATAGCTGGTTTATCTCTTCTTGGAGGTGAACCATTTGAACTTATTAATCAAAAAGGTTTACTTCCTCTAATAAAAAAAGTAAAAGAAGTTTATCCTGATAAAACTATCTGGGCCTACTCTGGATTTTTATATGAAGAATTAAAAGAAATGGAATACGAAGAAACTAAAGAAATACTAAACTTAATTGATATTTTAGTTGATGGAAAATTTGTTGAAGAATTAAAAGATCCTAATCTTTATTTCAGAGGTTCTAGTAATCAAAGAATAATTGATATGAATAAAACTAGAAAAAGTAAAAAAATTATATTAAGCGAAAAAAATACAAGGAGAAATTAAATGAAAATAGAAGATTTAAAAATTAAAAAATTAAATGAAACAGCAACTATTCCAACATATGGAACTGAGTATTCAGCTGGAGCTGATTTATACGCTGCACTAGAAAATGACATTGAAATAAAACCAGGTGAAACTATTATGATTGGAACAAAACTTGCTATGGAAATTCCTACAGGTTTTGCAGGACTAATATTTGCAAGAAGCTCCTTAGGTTCAAAAAAAGGTCTTGCTCCTGCTAATAAAGTCGGTGTAATTGATTCAGATTACCGAGGAGAAGTAAAAGTACCTTTATTTAATCACTCAAATAGTACTCAAACAATTACTAAAAACGAAAGAATTGCTCAAATAATATTCATACCCTATTTAAAAGCAAACTTTATAGAAACTGAAAGCTTAGAAGAAACTATTCGAGGAACCGGTGGATTTGGTTCTACCAATAAAAATGCTTAAATGCATTTTTTTCTTGCTATATTAAGAATATTATGGTAAAATATTAACTCATATCGAGGGGGTAATCTTATGAAAGATACTAATTCAAGAAAAAGAGCACTTGAAGATTTAGATCCATGTGTAGCTTACAACATTTATCTTAACTCTAAAGGAGATAACTTTAAAATCATGCAATTTATAGATTCATTTTCAAATAATCTATCACTTACTAAATATGTAAATATTATAACCAAATATGCTAGAAAAAATATTAAACCTAATAACTGGTCAATATTCTTTGATAGCCTTGATAATTTAGACATTCAAAATAAAGAAGAAATAATCGAATTATTTAATAATCTAGGTGCAAGTATAAATGATATAAAAATAAATCTTTTAAATTATATCTTAATTTATAGACCTGATATTTATTTCCATCGTTTTCTTCAAACTAAACTACAACAAAAAATAGATATATACATGCAATATTTAAATAAAATAGAAGGTCAAAAAATCTATACTAATACTATTTCTTTTTCATCACAAATGATAGAAATGTTTATAGAATCACCTTATAGTCTCAAAAGATTTTGTTATCACAACAATACAACAGTAACAAAATTTAAAGAACATATTACTAAAGTTAAACAAAAATTACCAAATTTATATCAAAAATTTATTGAAACTCTTTATTTAAAAGAAACAATAAAAGAACAGACTATTGAAAATGATATATATACTCTTTTAAATAAAATGAACGATGAAACTTATAACTTTAATGTAATTGATTTCTTTTTAAGTACAGTTTATAGCTTTGAAGAAATTATTCAAAAAGGTGATGAAATATTAAGTATGAATGATAAAAAATTACTTCGAGCTAATCTAAATGATTATAGATCAATTAAAAAATTTAATAGTCGAGAAATAGATAATATAGTAGTTGATAAATATATATTTAATATAGATGGAAATTTAATTGAACTTAGTAAAGAAGATAAAATATATATTTTAAATTTTCTAAAAGAAAATAATATTCCTATTTCTATAACTACTTTTAAAGAAGCATATATAAGATATTATAAAAAAAACATTATTAAAAATAGCAAATAATGTTTTTTTTTACATATAATTAAAAGAGGTGAATATGAAAAATACTTATATAGTAAAACTAAATGACAATTTATATGATATAGCTAAAAGGTATAATACAACTGTAGGAATATTAAAAGCTTTAAATAATTTATCAAGTAATATTTTACAAGTAGGACAAATATTAAAATTACCTACTTCTAAAGTAGAACAAAGTACTGTTAATGATTATCTTATTTATACAATTAAACCAGGTGATAATTTATATAATATTGCTAAAAATTATAATATTACTTTAGATGAATTAATTAACTTTAATGAACAAGCAAGTACCCTACTTCATATAGGAGAACAATTATTAATTCCTATTAATAACAAAACAACTGATAATAATATTCAATATATAATTAAACCCGGTGATACTTTATATAATATTGCTAAACGCTATAATATAACAGTAGATGAAATAAAAAGACTAAATAATTTTAATAATAACATGTTAAAAATAGGAGATATTATTTATTTACCTAGTAATAATCAAGTTAGAACATATGTAATAAGAACAGGTGATACCTTAGAAAGTATTGCAAATAAATTTAATACTACTGTTGAAAACATAATGAGAATAAATAATTTACAAACAGATGACGTTACAATTGGTCAAGTATTAATAATAAGTTAAAAAAGGTAATGAATTTTTATTCATTTCCTTTTTAAATGTAATATCTTTTCTCATACTTATATCAACTCCTTTTTTATTATGAGATATTATAAGTATAACAAAAAGAGTCATAAACATCTTAAAGTTATGACTTTTTATTATACAATTTATATTTAACACTAGATTTTATTGAACCATAAAAAGATGACGCAAGTACGCAAAAAAATAAAACCTTTCAAACCCTTATAAACATTGGGATTATGAGGCTTTTTTTCACTACAACTGTTAAACTTATAAATTGTATGACTTCCCTAATATATAAAAAATGTACAGGTGATAGGCTTATATACGTATATATAAGCCGTCTGTACTTTACTTCTAGGACTAAGTCCAAAGATAAACTATGTCTTTTAGGTACACATA
>CADBSI010000087.1 GCA_902797275.1 uncultured Erysipelotrichaceae bacterium
AAAAGTGAAAATAAATGGAAATAATTTCTGTTTAAATAATGGTTTTACCAAATTATCAGATTGTTTACTTGCAAGTGAAGCATTTAGCAGTAGTGTAGATGATGCTAAAACTTTAATAAGTAATAAAGGTTCAGTTAACTTGAATGATACAGCCCCAAGTTATACTTATGTTGAAGATATAACGACTAATGTTAGTGATGTTTATTCAAGAAGTGGTTATAAATTTTATTTTGCAGATAGTTATGAATTTAATTCTACAACTGGAACATTTAAGTTATATAATAAAGATGGGAGTAGCGTTAAAGAAGATCTATTAAGTGATAATTATAAAAATTATTATACTTGTGGTTATACAGGAAGTGGATATACAAATTGTAATATTATTTATAAAATAAATGCAACAAGTGTTTCAGGTACAACTTACACAATTACTAATGGTGATAAAATAACTTATAAAATAGCATCAAATTTAAAAAGTGAACAAGGTTTATACAAGACAACTGATGATTTAGGTTCAACATATTTTTTTCGTGGAGATGTAACTAATAATAATGTGTATTTTGGAGGATTTTATTGGAAAGTAGTTAGAATAAATGGAGATGGCTCAATTAGACTTATATATAATGGTATTGCAAAGAATGCTATGGGTAATCAAACATCAATTAATGGCACATATTATCAATATAGTACAAGATATCATGATCCAACCTATGTAGGCTATATGTATGGAGAAAACTTCTCAAGTGAAGAAGTGATAAGTAAAGAAACCGTTTATGCAAATTTCACTGTTTTAACTAAATATTATTTTGCTGATAGTTATGAATATGATGCAACTAACAAAGTTTATAAATTAAAAATGAGTGATACATCAAAAGAAATGGCTTATGGAACCATGAATGAAATGAAAGATAAATTTAGTGAATATCCATATACTTGTGTATCAACTAGTAGTATTTCTGCATGCCAGGTACTTATAAAAGTAAATCGAGTAAATGCAAATAATGAAAACCAAATATATGTAAATTATATATCATATCCATCAGTTACTTATGAAGGAATAAAAGCAAATACAACTGATAGTGATGTAAAAAAAATAATAGATGCGTGGTATAAAACCAATATTGTAGATAAAAATTTAAGTAGCTATATAGCAGATAATTATTTTTGTAATGAACGTAGTTTAGCATCAACAAATTCTGGTGATGGTCATAATTTAGTTCCAACAACAATTTTTTCACCTTATAAAAGATTGTATGCAGATACAAATAAAGTTGCAAATTTAACTTGTGAAAATATTGATAAATTTAGTGTTTCATCAAATATTGGAAATGGGAAACTTACTTATCCAATTGCCTTATTAACAGCTGATGAAATAGCTCTTGCCGGTGGAAGATATAGTTATAAAAATGAAAATTTTTATTTAAGAACAAATAATTATTGGTTTACTATGACGCCTTCTTACTTCGACAAACACTTTGCCTATGCTTACGTTTGGTACTTGACTACTACTGGCAATATGTACTATTTGTCTTATGTTGGTAGCACCTATGGCATAAGACCAGTTATCAATCTTAAATCTGAAACTCTGATTAGTCAAGGTGATGGAACAATAGATAATCCCTTTCAAATTTCTTAAATATCATGTATAATAAAACTATAGGTGATATAATGAAACTAATATTAAGTTCTTGTGATTTTCTAAATGAAAATTTTAGAAAAGGAATTACTAAAAATATTAAAAAGTCATTAGATAAAAAACAATGTTTTATTTAATCTAAGTGTTCCTTATTAAACTGATAATAAAATAAAAATATATGATAATTTGGAGAATTTATGAAAAAAGATAATATAATAGGTATAGTTAAAGATAGTAATTTTAATTTAAAAGTTAAACCCCTTAAAAATCCTGAAATTAGATATGCTTCTCGGGGAATAATTTTTAATGATAAAGGTGAAATTGCTGTTTTTAATAAGAAAAATAAAAATGAATATAAATTACCAGGTGGCGGAATAGAAGAAAAAGAAGATAAGATTGAAGCATTTAAAAGAGAAGTATTAGAAGAAACAGGTTGCTTTGTTGAAATTACAAATTATTTAGGAATTATTATAGAAGAAAAAAGTTTAACAAATTTTAAACAGATATCTTATGTTTATGTTGCCAAAGTAATAAAAAATTTAAATAAGTTAAATTTAACTTTAAAAGAACAAGAAGAAGGAGCAACTCTTCTTTGGAAAGATTTAAACGAAGCCTTAAATTTAATTACTAATTGTCAAAGAGAATTAGTAGGATCAAAATATGATAATTTATATAAAAGTTTATTTATGGTAGAAAGAGATAAAAAAATCTTAGAATATTATTTAAAAAATAAAAATTTAGAAAAAGATATAAAGTATAAGTAAAAAACTTATATTTTTTTTACCATTTTTCTAGTTAATCTTTCTAAATATTTAGTATAAGGATAAAAAACTATAATTGATAAGAAATTAAATAAAGTATGAATTAAGGCTATATGATAAGAATTTATTTTTAAATATAAAAATCTTACTTTTAGAAAATAGAAAATAAAATATATTAGCATGAAAATAATTGTTCCAAGTAAATTATATAAAAGATTAAAGATACTTACCATTTTAGCATCTTTTTTAGTATTAATACTTCCAAGTATTCCAGTTATACTACTACCAATATTTTCTCCTAAAATAATTGGAATACTATTTAAATAAGTAATACCACCAGTTTTAGTAATAGTTTGTAAAATAGCAACCGTTGCCGCACTTGAACCTATTATACTAGTTAAAATAATACCTAAAAGTATTCCTAAAAAAGGATTATTTAAAATAATTAATAAACTTTTAAACCAAGAATAGTTCATAATAGGAGTTAAACTATTATTTAACATTTTAAGACCAAGTAAAAAGAAAGTTAAACCAAGTAAAGTATTACTTTTATCTATTTTATTTTTTAAAAAGAAAGTTAAACCAAGTAAAATAAAAATGGGAGTATAAAAAGTTGGATTTAAAAAAATTAAGAAATTATTAGTATTTATAAAAGAAGTTAACCAAGAAGTAAAACAAGTACCTAAATTAGAACCCATAATAATACCAAGAGTATTTGAAAAATCAATTAAATTAGAATTAACAAAACTAAGAGTTAAAATAGTTACTATTCCTGAACTTTGAATAATAATTGTTAAAATAGTACCTAAAATAATACCTTTAAACTTGGTATTTGTGTATTTAATTAATAAATTTTTGGCTTTTTCATTTACTAAATTACTAATTCCTTTGGAAAATAATTGAATTCCGTAAATAAAAATACAAATACTTAAAATAAACTCTAAAATTATACTCATATTATTATCTATTTTATTATTTGAAAAAAAATTCATTTTATTAGACAAAATTTGTCGTTTTATTTTTGCAAATTCTAAATTTAATAATTATAATAGTAAGTCATAAAAGGGAAGAGTATAATTTGAATATTTGAAAAAAGTAATAATAAAATTAATATAGGGTGGTTTTATGGATATAAAAGAACTTAAAAAATTAAATCGAAAAGAATTACTAGAAATATTATTAGAACAAGCTAAAGTAATTGAAAAATTAGAAAATGATTTAGATAAGGCTAAGGAAGAATTGAGAACTAAAAAAATTACTATTGCTGAATCTGGTTCTATTGCTGAGGCTACCTTAAAATTAAGTAAAATATTTGAACATGCCCAAAAGGTTGCTGATGATTATGTTAATACAGTTATTGAAAATAATAAAAAATATGAATTAAATGTTTTTGATGGAGTTCAAAAGGAACTTGACTATATAGAAAAAAATAATCCTAAATTATCTAAAGCAATTAAAAAGTCTAGGAGAAGAAAAGCATCATGTTCAAGATAGAGATTAAAAAAAAATTAAGTGGTGGTAAGTTAAATAAAAGCAAAAAGAAAAAAGATAATTTAGAAGTAGTTAAAAAATATAAGTTAAGTGATATAGAAAATGAGTTAAAAAGAGAAAGTTATAAATCAAAATATTTTAAAGTTTTGCAAAGTACTATTTATGTTTTGATAATAATTGCTGCAATGGCTGCTTTAATTGCAACTTTAATAATGCCAGTTATTGAAATATCAGGGGATTCCATGAAACCTATTTTAAATGAAGGAGAAATAGTTGTAACTATTAAAAATAAAAATTTACATACAGGAGATATAGTTGCTTTTTATCAAGGTAATAAGATACTTGTTAAAAGAGTAATAGCAGGAGCTGGTAGTTTTGTTAATATTGATAATGAAGGCAATGTATTTGTAAATGGAAAAGAATTAGAAGAAGAATATGTTAAGAATAAGAATTTAGGGGAAGGGGATATTAAATATCCTTATCAAGTGCCAGATGGAGAATGGTTTTTTCTAAGTGATGATAGAAATAACTTAAATGATTCAAGAAATTCTTTAATAGGATCAGTTAAAAATGATAATATCATCGGAAAAGTAATTTTTAGAGTATGGCCACTTAATAAATTTAAAATATTTTAAGGAGGGTTTATGAAGAAAATAATTAGAAGTACTTTTATTATTTTTCTATGTTTAATAATTATTTTACCAATGTTCATAAGTGCTAGTACAACTAATCAAATAGATTATGTTGGAGGAGAAACTGTAAGCAGTGATGATATGGTTAGAATTAGTAAAACTATTGAACATAAAGAAGGAGATTTAGAAAATTATTTTGATATTACTTTAAAGGTTGAGACTAAAAATATTGCGGAGGAGCCAAGCTTAGATATAGTAATTGTTATGGATATTTCTAATACTATGACATATAAAATAGGAACTGATACCAAAACAAGAATAGAAGCTGCTAAAGAAGCAAGTAATAAGTTTATTGATGAATTACTTAAACATTCAAAAGCAAATCCAAACATTAGTCGTAGAATTGGCTTTGTTGCTTTTAATACAAGTTCTTATAAAGTATTTGATTTACAAAAATGTAAAACAGAAGCTGATGCAACTAAGTTAAAAAATTTAATTGCCAGCGAAACCAAAAGACTTATAGAAAATGCTCAAGAAAAGGGAAATGAAGCAGAAATATTTACTAATATTGAAGCTGGTTTAAAAATGGCTAATGATATGTTAAATACCAAGGCAAGTTTTAAACATATTGTGTTCTTGTCAGATGGATTTCCTACAACTTATATAAAAAGTGATTATACCGGTTATAATCCTTATACACCTAATGCTAAAAATTCTAGTGAAGGTAGTTTCTTTGATGAAGTAAGAAAAAAAGCTTGTTCATATGGTACAAGTTATAGTGATAGAGCTGCAATCAAAGCAAGAGAAATGGCTACTAAAGTTAAGAATAATGGTATTAACATTTATTCTATTGGGGTTGATGTTGGTGGTCAAACAATTAAAATGTATGTTGATCAAACAAGTGGTGTTGATAAGGAAGGTAAACCATATAACTATTCAGTAGTAGATAGAACATCAACAACATATGAAATTGGAAGTGATAGTAGTTCTGATGCATATAAAGATTGGCTTAGAAATAGTATTGGTTCAGGTCATTATTATGATGCTAATGATCCAACTGGTTTAACCAATAAATTTGAGGAAATATTTCAAAAAATAATTAAAATGTCAGAGGCTGCTTGGGTAATTGAAGATCCTATGAATAATTCAAGTAATGAGAATAAGTTTATTGAATTTGTTGGTTTATATGATGATAAAAATATTTTAAAAGATAGTATAACTAATGGTAATCCAAATGAAAGTGATACAGCAAATTATTCAAATGATACTTTAAAATGGGATTTAAAAAATTCTACCTATACAGGACCTACTAAAACAATTATTAATGGTAAAGAAGTTGAAATATATACTTACGAAGTAAAATACCGAGTAAGACTGAAAAATGAAGCAAGTGGTTTTATTGTCCAAAATCCTTATGAAACAAATGGAGAAACTAAATTAACTTATTTAGTTAAAAAAACAAATTCTGCTGATGAACAGAAAACTATAACTTTTAAAAATCCTAAAGTTCATGGTTATTTAGGCAAATTAAATTTAATTAAATTGAATAAATTTGATCGAAGTAAAGTAAAAGGAGCAAAATTCAAATTAGTTCATGATCCAGATTGTTTGTGTCATAAAGAAAGAAAATATGCAACTATTTTAGATATGGAAGTAGAAAGTGATGAATTTGGAAATGTAAGTTTTAAAAATATACCATCAGGACATAAGTATTTATTAAGTGAAATATCAACTTTAAATAACTTAATTAAAGATTTAAAAACTTATAATGTATCAGTTGACTATGGTGAAACTAAAATAGAAGGGTTAACTAATAATGAATTTATAAATGATTATAAAAAAGGAAATTTAGAAATAGAAAAGATTGTTTCAGGAACTGGTAGTAAAGATGGAAAATTTACCTTTATTATAAAAGCAACTTATAATAATCAATTAGTTAAAAATAAAACGTTTAATTATACAGGTTCAAGAACTGGAACTATCACCTTTGATAATGAAGGTAAAATTAGATTTGAACTTGCTAATAATGAAAATATTAAAATTCTTGATTTACCAATAGATACAATATATGAAATAGAAGAAATAAATACTGATGGTTATGTTGTTAAAACTGAAATAAATGGAAATATAACCATTGGTAATAAAGTAAATATTACTCAAAGTGATACAAATAAAGTTAAATTTATTAATATCACGAGTTATGAATTACCGGCTACTGGGAGTAGCAGGATGTTAATTTTGATAATAATAGGTTCTCTATTATTAGGTCTACCTATTATTTATATAGAATATATATTTTATAAAAAGAAATTTAGCTGACATTTAAATGAAATATAGTCCAAGAATTAAAAAGAAAGGAAACGAAAAACATGAAAAAATTATTTAAAATGATTATGGTACTTTTACTTGCAGTAACATGTTTAATGCAAAGTATTATAGTTAATGCAGCTGGAAATGGTAAAATTACTATTACTAAGGCTGAAATAGGTAAAACTTATTCAATTTATAAGTTATTTGATCTAGAAAGTTATAATTCAGAAACTGGTGCTTACACTTATACTATTGATATTAATAGTAAATGGTATGATTTTGTTCTAAATGGTGCTGGTAAAGATTATATTACTTTAACAGATTATATAGAAACTAAAAAGATAGTATCTTGGAATACTAACAAAAATACAGAGAGTGATCATGCAGAATTTGCTAAACTTGCTCTTAAATATGCTAAGGATTCAAATCCCGAAATAGCTGCAACTGATACTAAAACAGCAGAAACAATTACGGTTGAATTTACAGGTCTTGATTTAGGCTATTATTTAATAGATTCATCACTTGGGGCTCTTTGTGGTTTAACAACTACTAAGCCAAGTGCAAATCTTGAAGAAAAAAACTCAGTTCCTACAATTGATAAGGAAGTAAAAGAAGATTCAACTGGTGAGTTTGGAAAAGAAAATAGTGCTCAAATAGGAGATACAGTTGAATTTAAAACAACTATTACAATTGGTAAGGGTGCAATTAACTATACTTTATATGATAAGATGAGTGCAGGACTTACTTATAAAGGTATTGATAAAGTTGTATTAATTAAAGCAGGTGAAACTACTGAAACAACAGTCGCTAATACAAATTATACTGTTAAAACAGATGTTACAGGTTATACTTTTGTTATTGCATTTGATAATAATTATCTAAATACTTTAAACTCTGGTGATAAATTAGTAGTTTACTATACAGCAACTTTAAATACTGATGCTATCGTTGCAGGAATTGGTAATCCAAATAAAACAATTTTAAAATATGGTGATTCAACTAATCATACAACTGAACCATCAACAACAACAACTTATACTTATGAATTTGATGTTGTAAAAACCAAAAGTAATAGTGAATTACTAGATGGAGCAGAATTTAAATTATATACATCTAATGATAGTACAACACCTTTAAAATTTACTGTTATAAATGGTGTTTATAAAGTAGATCCAAATGGAGAAACTGATACAATTGTTGTAAATGGTAAAGCAAGAATTGAAGGATTAGATCTTGATACTTACTATTTAGAAGAAACTAAAAATCCAGCTGGTTATAACAAATTAACTTCAAGAGTTTCATTTACTGTAACAAAAGATGGTAATCGTACAGCAACAATTGAAAATGATATATACAAAAGTGGTGGAGTTCGAATTATAAACAATACTGGTACTGAACTTCCATCAACAGGTGGTATGGGTACAGTTCTATTCATAGTAATTGGAACATTAATGGTACTTGGTTTTGGTGTATTACTAGTTACTAAATTACGTATTAGTAAAATGTCAATCTAAAAAATGAATTAGTCAGCTTAGTATGTTTGTTCTAAGGGAGTTTTTCTCCCTTAGGGCAATATATAAATAGGAGGTAAAGGAATTATGAAAAAGAATAAAATTACTTTAATCATGATATTATTTTTTTTCATAGGGCTTTTAGTCCTATTATACCCAGCAATTAGTTCTTATTACAATGAAAAGGTTAGTACAAAGGCAATTTTCAACTATGAATCTTTATTAGAAAATAATCCTGATCAAGAAAAATATCAAAAAATGTTTGAAGAAGCCAAGATTTATAATCAAAAGTTATTAAATTTAAAAGAACCTTTAATTGAACATGATACGATAGATGGGTATAAAAATATTTTAAATATTAATAATACAGGTATGATGGGTTATTTAACTATTAATAAAATTAAAGTCGAACTTCCTATTTACCATGGAACTAGTCAAGAAGTGTTAGGTACATCAGTTGGTCATTTAGAAGGAACAAGTTTTCCTATTGGCGAAAAAGGTACTCATACGGTTTTATCAGCCCATAGAGGTCTACCTTCTTCTAAGTTATTTACTGATTTAGATAAATTAGAAATAGGAGATAATTTTAAGTTAACAATTCTTGATAAAACTTTTAACTATGAAGTAGATAAAATAACAATAGTTAGTCCCAAAGAATTAGATGAGGTAAAAATCGATAAAGATAGTGATTACATTACTCTTTTAACTTGTACTCCTTATGGCATAAATACCCATCGCTTACTAGTAAGAGGAAAAAGAGTAGAAGGAAATAAAAAAAATACCTATATTTCAACTGAGGGATATAGTGTTAATAAACTAATAGTTATGCCCCTAGTAGCATTACCAATTATTCTAACTTTGTTCTTAGTAATTCTTTTCAAACCAGTTAAAAGAAATTATAAAGATATATATATAAAAGAATTAAAAAATAAATTAAACGGGAGGGTTTATGAAAAAAAATAAATTATTAATTATCATAGGAATTTTTATCTTTCTTTTATCTTTAAATGTTAAAGCTGATACTTTTGATTTTACTAAAAAAGGATCAATTACTATTGATGTTATTGATGATAACTCAAAACCACTTACAGACTTAGAACTTACTCTTTATAAAATAGGTGAGGCTTATGAAAAAGATAATAATTTAAGTTTTAAATATGTTTCTGAACTTAATTCATGTAAAGTCTTAATAAATGATATTACTACTAGTAATGTAGATGAAATTTATTCTTGTCTTAAAGATAAAAATATAGAAAAAATTACTAATAAAACTGATAAAAATGGTTCCATTAAATTTTCTAATTTAAGTCTTGGTTTATATTTAGTTGAACAAACTAATAAAATAGAAGGTTATAATAAACTAGATAAATTTATTATAATGTTACCTAATATAACTAATAATGGTTATGAATATGATGTTCATTCTACACCTAAATGTGAAATAGAAAAGTTTATTGATATAACTATTAAAAAAGTATGGAATAGTGGTAATAGTAAAATACCAAGAGTTATTTCAGTTGAATTATTTAAAGGAGAAGAACTTATTCAACTTGTTAATTTAAGTATTTATAATAACTGGGAATATACATTAACAAATTTACCAGCAAGTGATGATTATTATGTTAAAGAATTTAATATTTTACCAGATTATGTTGTAACTTATAAAAGAATAGGAAATACTTTTATTGTTACAAATACAAATACCTTAGTTCAAACGGGTCAAAATACTTTAATTATTGAAATACTTTGTTTTACCGGACTTATTTGTCTTTTAATAGGAGTAGTTTTAAATAGGATTAAACATGAAAAAGATTAGTAAAATATTTTTTGGTTTAGGAACTATTCTAATTATTTTATCTATATTTTTCTTAATTAATGACTTAAATGAAGATAAATTAGCAGGTGCAACTTCAAAAAAAGTTTTAGGAATAATTGAAAACGATTTAGATAATAATGATAATTCTAATAAGAATTATGTTGATGATACAATTTTAATAGATGGTTATAACTATATTGGGATAATTGAAATACCAAGTATTAATTTAAAACTTCCTATTATATCAACTTTTGATTATGATAGATTAAAAATTGCTCCTTGTATTTATTATGGAAGTATTGAAACTAATGATTTAGTTATTTGTGGTCATTCTTATAAAAATCACTTTCGTTATTTAAAAGAATTAAAAAGTGGTGATATAATAACAATTACTGATATGAATTCTAATACTTATTATTATGAAGTTGCATTAGTAGAAATATTAAAACCAACTGAAGTTTTAGAAATGATTGATAGTTCTTTTGATTTAACTTTATATACTTGTACAAGTGATAGTAGAAATCGTATAACTGTAAGATGTAATCGAATTAAATAATTACATCTTTTTGGTATAAATATATATAACATATAACAAAATAATTGTTAGTAATAAAAAAAACAGCTAAAGCTGTTATTTCTAATGGTAGTCTGTATGGGGTTTGAACCCATGTATGTAACCTTGAGAGGGTTATGTGTTAACCACTTCACCAACAGACCATGCTAGAAGACCAAGGTCCCCTTTTTAGCATTTCTTGATAATTAAATCGCATTATGATAAGGTAGAGTAGCAATTTAATTAAAACTTCATTTTTTTAAAACAAAGAAAAATAAAACCCGCGGTAAGACGAGTAATTTTTAAATGGTAGCGAGAGAGGGATTCGAACCCACGACCCTTTGGGTATGAACCAAATGCTCTAGCCAACTGAGCTATCTCGCCATGAACAAAAATTATATTATCACAAAATAAAAGTTTTGACAAGTAATTTTTATCAATTTCTTGTTAATTTTTTTAAAATATGTTAGTATTAGAAAGGTGATTTAAATGAGAGAGTTAACATTTGGAGAAATTAGTCATGATATAATTAAAAAAGAAAAGTATCTATCTTTAAAAACTGAGTACCACCATGGTTTAACTCGTTATATGCATTCTTTAAGAGTTGCTAAGTATACGTATATAATTACAAAAATCTTAAAATTAAATTATATAGAAGCAACAAGAGCAGCTTTGCTCCATGATTATTTTAATGAACTAGAATATTTAGATAAAGTTTGGCTTGATAAACCAAGAATTCATCCTTTTTTATCTTTAAATAATGCAAGTCATGAATACAAATTAACTTTACTTGAAAAAAATATTATAATATCACATATGTTTCCAATCGGGGGTATTAAACCAGAATACTTAGAAAGTTGGATTGTAACAATAGTTGATAAAAGTGTAGCAACTTATGAGTATATTAATTTTAAATTTAAAGATAGTTTTACGCTTCAGTTTATTTTTTTATTTAATTTTTTAAGTTTTAAATTATAATTTTTTTTAAGAAATAATGGGTTTTTCTTGAAAAAAAATAATATTTATGTATAATTATATTTATAAGGTAGGTGTTTATGATATATACAAGTGTTGATATAGGTAGTCATTCTATAAAAATAGTTGTTTCAGAAAAAATAAATGATAAGTTCTATGTATTAGCATCTACTAGTGTTAGAAGTAGTGGAATTAAAAAAGGAATAATAAAAGATAAGGAACTTGCTCTTAATAGTTTAAAAGAAGCAATTACTAATATAAATAAAGATTTAGGTGTTTCTATAACTAAAGTATTTCTAAGCTTTCCTTTGTTTTTAGTAAATACTTCTATCGAGACAGCTGATGTTTCTGTTAGTGGTATTGTTTCATTTGATGATATTAAAAATGTTATTAATAAGACAGTATCTGAAAATATTTCTTCTAAAGAAGAAGTTTTATATTTAGAACCAATTGTATTTGAAATAGATTCTGATTTACAAGTAATAGATCCTAAAGGATTAACAGCTGAAAAATTAAAAGTTAGATGTGCTGTTAGTACTATTGAAAAAAAATATTTATATGATTATTTTACTTTATTTCAAGAATTAAAGGTTGAAGTAGTAGATTTAACTTATGGTGTTATTGGAGATTATTTTGAAAATGCTAATATGGAAATGAATCGTAAACTTGGAGTTTTAGTAAACTTAGGTTATTCCAAATCAGAAATAGCTATTTTTAATAAGGGTATTATGCTAAAAGGAGAAGTTTTACCAATAGGAACCAAAAAAATTGATAAAGATATTAGTTATATATATAAAATTGATAAAAAAGAAGCAATTCAATTAAAAGAAAACTTTGCTGTTAGTAGTAGTAAATATGCCGATATAAATAACTATATAGAACTTGATAATCTAAATGGCGAAAGAATTAAAATTAATCAAGTAGAAATTAGTCAAATAATAGAAGCTAGGTTAAAAGAAATATTAAAAAGTGTCAAAAATGAGATAAATAACTTAACAAATAGAACTATTAGTTATATAATTATAACTGGGGGAATAACAAACTTAGTTGGCTTTCCTTATTTAGTAGATGAGGAGTTTAAAATTGATAAGATAGTTTCTAATATTACTAGTATTGGAGTTAGAAATAATATCTATTCAACTAGTTTAGGTTTGAATAAGTATTTTGCCTATAAAGCAAAGTCTAGAAATATAGATTATTTATTGTTTGATTTAGAAAATAAAGAAAAATTGACATCAAAAAAAAATAAGGTAAGCACAAGAGATAATCTGATAGAAAAAATAGAAGCTTACTTGAAAGGTTAGGGAGGAATTAAATATGCTTAGTGGATTAGAAATGGATCAGTTAGCCAAAATAAAAGTAATAGGTGTTGGAGGCGGAGGTGGAAACGCTGTCAACCGAATGATAGAAACCGGAGTTAAAGGAGTTGAATTCATTGTTGCCAATACTGATTACCAAGTTTTAAGTAAGTCAAAAGCCGATGTTAAAATTCAACTTGGTAAACAATTAACCGAAGGTCTTGGTGCCGGAGGAAAACCAGAAATAGGAAGAGAAAGTGCTGTAGAATCTAAAAAAGAAATCGAAGAAGCTTTAAAAGGAGCTGATATGATTTTTATAACCTGTGGTATGGGTGGTGGAACTGGAACAGGTGCTGCAGGAATAGTTGCTGAAATAGCACAAGGACTAGGGGCTTTAACTGTTGCTATTGTTACTAAACCATTTACTTTTGAAGGAAGAAGAAGAATGGAA
>CADBSI010000088.1 GCA_902797275.1 uncultured Erysipelotrichaceae bacterium
TAAAGAAATTTTCTAAGTATGACGAGTTAAATTTTTATAGTAAAAAGATACATAATTTATCAAAAAATGATGAATACAAGGAGAAGATTATGAGCGAAGAAATGGAAGAAAATGTAATAGCCTATGAAAAATATTTAACTGGACTTTTCCGTGGAAAAGAAGAAGCAAGAGCTGAAGCTGATGCTGAAATAGCTGAAGCCAAGGCTGAAACTGCTGAAGCTAAAGCAGAAACAGATAAAGCTAAACAAAAATTAAAAGAAACTCAAACTCTTATTGTCAAAAATTTATTAGAAAACTCAGTATCAGATGACATTATTTTAAAATCAACTAACATTTCTATTGAAGAATTAGATAATATTAAAAAAGAATTAAAATAACTTGTACAAATTTAAAAGTAATTTAGGCATAATAACCTAAATTACTTTTATTATGTATAAGTAAAATTAAGAATTTGTTTATTTTGTTAAAAACAATTTATCAACAAATTTATCAGGTATTAACATTTTAACCTTATTTTCTAATTTAACTTCAAACACATTAGAGTTATCATAAAACTTTTCTCCATCTGTACACCAGGCTTTTGGATTATCTAAAAACTCTATTTTTAAATTACTTGTTTTATATATCTCAACTCCTGATATATGACTAGCACCACTTGTTTTTAAAATATAAAAAGCTTTTATAATATCAATTTTTCTATTTAAACTACAAAGCATTATTTCAAATTTATTATCATTTAATTTAACATCATTATAAAAGTTATTAATGCCTGCTATTCTATTAGCATTTGAAATAATTATAAAAGTATAACTTCCCGTATATTTTTCTCCATCTATATAAAAATTAATTCTATTTTTAGGAATATGACCTGCTATTCTTTTAAAAATTTCTACCATATAGGCAAGATAACCTAATCTTTTTTTTAATTCTTGAGGTGTATCATATGGTATATCCATAAATTTCCCATATGAAGCAACATAAGTAAATGCATGATTATTAATTAAACCAACATCTATTTCTTTTATACTACCCTCTAAGATTAATTTTAAATTGGTATATAGGTTATTACCAAGACCATACATATGTCCTGTATCATTAGTAGTACCAACTGGTAAATGTGATAGAACTAATCTTTTTTCTCGTTCTAAATTACCGTTCATGACCTCACTAAAAGTTCCGTCTCCCCCCACTGATATAACAAGACTAATATCATCAGCTAAACTTTTAATAATTTTTTTAGCATGACCTCGATACTTAGTTAACTTTATTATTACCTCATAATTATAGTTTTCAATAATATTTTCGATTTTTTCTATTTCTTTTACTCCTCCACCATTACCACTATTTGGATTAATAATAACAACACATTTTCTCATATTCACCTACCATTTATTTTCTATATCACTTGGAACTTTATCATTTTTTATAGCCTTAATTATTTTTTCTCTTTTTGTATCACTTATTTCTCTACCTGTTAAACTTGATATTTCATCTATTACTTCATTTAAAACATTACTATCTTTAAAATTTCCATTTTGTAATTTTTTAGCTAAAGACATAATAGTATCTTTATTAACTTTTGTTTTCTTTTCAACTTTTTTAAATAAACTATCGTTCATAAAACCTCCCATATATTATATGAGAATATTTTATTATCTATTTAAATTATCTATTCTTTTCTTTAAATCAGCTTGTCTTTTAGCAAATACTTCATTTTGTTTTAAAAATTTTTCTCTTGAGACAGCATCATTTTTAAATCTTTCATCTAATTTATTAATAGCTTTATCTAAACCTTCTTTTTCTTTTTTTAAGTAATCTTCCTTTTGTAAATTAAAATTATTCTTAATTATCATCTTTGCTCCTATTTTTAAATTTTAATATTATAGGTGTACCTGTAAGTTCCATATTTTCTCTTAATTTATTTTCTAAATATCTATAATAAGAAAAATGAACTAAATTTTTATTATTAACATAAAAAACGAATTTAGGAGGTTTTATATCTTCACAAGCAACATAATATATTTTTAATCTTTTACCTTTATATGTAGGTGGTAAATTTAAATTATAAGCTTCATTTATAATTTCATTTAATATACTTGTTGGTATTCTTCGATTTGAAGACTCATATGCTTTTAATACTTCTGGCATGATTAAATTAATTCTAGATTTATTTAAAGCAGAAACAAAGACAATATTAGCAAAGGGAACAAATTGAAATTCACTTCTAATTAGTTTTATAAATTCTTTTTTCTTTTCTTCGTTGTTTTCATCATATTTATTAACAATAATAACAATAGCTTTTCCTTTTTCAAGAGCATAAGATAAAATATGTTTATCATGTTCTTTTATTCCATCTATGTAATCGATTACTAGTAAACATACATCTGATCTATCAATGGCTTTTAAACTTCTTAGTAAACTGTATTTTTCAATGTTTTCAAATATTTTTCCTCTTTTTCGAATACCTGCTGTATCAATAATTACATATTCTTCATTATTATATTTAAAAACAGTATCAACTGCATCACGAGTAGTTCCAGCTACATTAGAAACAATTAATTTATCACTTCCTATTAAAGCATTTACTAAACTACTTTTACCAACATTTGGTCTTCCGATTAAAGAAAACTTGATTCTACTATCATTTTCTTTTTCGTAAGGTTGAAAATCTTCAACAATTAAATCTAATAAATCAGTTATTCCTCTTGAATGTTCAGCTGAAATATCAACATATTCTGAAAAGCCTAATTCATAGTAATCATATTTATGAATTTCACTTTCTTTATTATCGATTTTATTAAAAGCAACAATTACTCTTTTACCACTTTTATGAAGCATATCAGCAAGATACTTATCATTTTGACTAATACTTTCTTTGGAATCTACAACAAAAACAATAACATCAGCTTCCATAATTGCAATACTTACTTGTACTTCAATTAAATTATTAAATACTCCTTCACTTGTATCAATACCTCCTGTATCGATTAAATTAAATTTATAATTTTTATAATCTATTTCTGTATATATTCTATCTCTTGTAACCCCTGGAGTATCTTCAATTATTGATATTTTAGCTTTAGCAAGTTTATTAAAAAGCGTACTTTTACCAACATTTGGTTTACCAACTAAAGCAACGGTTTTAAGTTTCATATAGTACCTCCTCACCAATAAGTAGATTATACCAAAATTTATAAAAAAATCAAATACTTTAATTGACTATTAGTTATAATTTTGTTAAAATTTTTTTAGGTGATTTTATGCAACTACTTTTTTGTGATGATCCAGGCGTCGTTAGTGTTATTGTCCTTTTAAAAACTTTTTTAAATTTAATTAGATTTTCTTTACCTATTATTTTAATTATTAAAGTTAGTCTTGATTTATATAAAAATATGATTAATGGAGTTGATGATAAAGGTGAAATAAAGAAAAAAACGTTTGAAAGAATAACAGCTTGTATAATTGTTTTCTTAGTTCCTAGTATTATTAATTTAGTTTTAACTATTTTTAGTAGTATAGATATTGATACAAGTGATTATACTGATAATTTTTCAGTTTGTTATAAGGAAGCTAGTAGAGATTTAGTTAAAAAGTTAAAAGAACAACAAGAATTAAAATTAAATGCTGAAGAAGAAAAGAAAAGAGAAAATAATTTAGTTATTGCTGCTAAATATGAAGCTTTAAGAAAAGCTCAAAATGAAGCTAAAAATAATAATAATAATAATACTTCTTATCATGATACTAAAACTAATTTAACTAAATTAGGTGGAGTTTATTTAGAAAACGGAACCTTTTATATTCCAAATGGGGCGTCTGGTAAAAATTGTCCAAGTAATCCTTTAAATGAAGGTTATAATAATAAATTTGGCTATCATAATGAATTTTGGATACGTTTACAAAATTTAAAAGATGCAGCTATTAAAGCTGGTTATAACATTGATTTCTCAACACAAGGATGTAGAAGTTATGATAATCAAGTTTACCTATATAAAAAATATGCATCAACCCCAGGAAGAGCTGCCAAACCTGGTACATCAAGACATGGATTTGGAATTGCATCCGACGTTGATTTTTATAAAAATTCGACCACAAAATGTGGTGCTAACCGAACTTATTCTAATTGTCCTGGTATGAAATGGATTCACGAAAATGCTAATAGATTCGGCTTAGTTTTTCCCCTTTTAAATGCTGGTTATAAAGAAGATTGGCACATTGAACCAATTAGTATTAAGAAATATTGAGGTAAATATGAAGAATAAAAAAATAATAATTTTAATAATAATATTAGCTGTTGTTATTATAACTCAAATAATTTTAAACATAGTTATTCCTAAAAATAAAGTATTAATTGCATCATATGTTAAAACTTTAGAAAAAGACGATATAACTAAAAATTTACCATGTGATATAACTAGAAATGGTAATAAAATACCTTATTTTAAAGTAGCAAATAACTTATATAATAGTATAAATAATGAAATACTTGAAAATTCTTTACTTAGATCATGTTATCAAAATGGCTATATTGATTATGATGTTTCTCTTAATTCTAATATTTTATCTTTAATTTTATATATTAGTTATGAAACAATTGATGATTTAGCTAATATTGAATATAAAACATATAATATTGATATTAAAAACAATGTTATGATCAATAATCAAGAATTACTAAATAAATATAACTTAACTATTGATGAAGTAAATAATAAAGTTTTAAATTACTTACAAGAATATTATAATTATGAAAAAGAAAATAATTTAGTTGATAGTGATACAACTTTTAATGATTACTTAAATATTTTAGATTATAAAACGACAACATTTAATAACTTAGTTTTATACATTGATTCTAAAAATCATTTATATATTTATAAAGAATATGAATTAAGTGAAGGTATGCGAAGAGTTGACTATTTTAAAAACTTAACAAATCTATTTAAATTAAAATAAAGAATTCAATTTGAATTCTTTATTTTTTCCATATTAAAATTAACTAAAAAGGCCCAGCGAACATCTTTTTTAAAAGATTTATAAATACTATTTGGGGTTGTTAATTCTTTATCATAAAAATTAAATTTAATATACTTTATAAAAGATTTAATGGAATCATCAATACTAGCAAATTTTTGATAATAACCTCCAAAACAAGATGCTTGGTTTATGCTTTCTTTATCGTAAAGTGCTTCATAAACATTATTACATTTTTTAACTAAAACACTACATTTATTATCACAACCAGTTTCAACAATAATCATACTAGCAACTAAATAAGGATTAACCCCATTAGCAATAGAATATTTACTTATTAAATTGCCATAGTCTTTCATTTCACTTCCAAAAGCATTATTTATCTTTCTAGCAATTACATCAGCACTTTCGCCTTCATAAACTAAATCTGTTCTTAATAAAACATCAATATCATCCATTATATTAGGATTTTTATTATTATTATTTTTAGTACCTGTATTTATAACAATATCATGACGACTAACAAAACTATTAGTCATATTAATAGCATTTATCCATAAGACATTAACTAAAATAACTAAAATAATTAATACTACTTTCCTTTTCATAACTCCCCCTACTGATATACTCTAACATGAATTTCTTTTTTAGCTAAACTAACAAAATATGATCTATTTCTTCTTAAGTTTAATATTTTATCTAATTTTTCAAACTCCTTTGGACAGTCTTTTTTATTATAATTATATAATAGATAAATTATATTATTAATTTTACCAGTACTTTCTTCTAAAAATTTAATAACAGGAGCTGGAATTTTATTAAACCATAAAGGAGAAATTAAAATAATTGTTTCATAATTAAGTAAATTTAAATTACATCTATCTACATTTACTTTAGTATTAAATATTTTTTCTTTTAAACCAATACTTTCTAAAGTTTTTATTTCATAAATAGTTGCATTATAAACTTTTCTATATTTATTAACAATATCTAAAATATCTTTACTATGATCATAAAAAATAATTAAATTCATATTACCACCTAGTAATATATTACACTTAAATTAAAAAAATAACAAGATTTTATCTTAATTATTTCTTAAATAATCTATAGCTTCTTGTAAAGTTTCAACTTTTACTATTTTAATTTTTAAATTATATTTATTTTTAGTATTAATAGCTTCTTCATAGTTTTCTTTTGGACAAAAGAAGATATCAGCCTTACTTTTAGAAGCACCCATTACTTTATATTTAACGCCTCCAATTTCTCCAACTAAACCATTTGCATCAATGGTACCTGTTCCTACTATTTTTCTTCCCTTAGTTAAATCTTCTTCAACTAATCTATCATATATAGCAAGAGATAACATAAATCCTCCTGATGAACCCGATTCATTCCATTTAAATTTTAATTTTATATCTGGTTCTACTTCATAATCATATATATTTACTAAATATAAACCTATTATTTTTTCATTATTTATTTCTTTTAAAGTAGCATAACAAGTAATTTCTTTATTATCTCTTAATACTTTAACTTCTAATTTGGTATTAACATCTAAAGAGTTTAAATACTTTTTATAATCTGAATTATTATTTATAGAAACCCCATTTACACTTATAAGTTCATCACCTACTAAAATAGAAGTATCACTTTCTTCATTTTTATAAATTACTTTATAGTGATTACTATTCATGACTATTTTCTTACCTGCTAATTTATAAGCATTTAAAATAGCAAAATCATTAGCTTCTTCTAAATATAATCTTTCTCTAGTATTAATATCACTTACATCTTCATTATCACTAATAGCAACTTTAGAAACGCTAACTAAATCCCATTTAGGATTTAAATAACTTAATAAATAAGTAGGAATAGTTGCATATATTTGTTTTACATAAGAAAGATTATAACTACCTGTTTCATTACTTTTTAATTCTATTCTATCATCTAAATTAATAGTTCCTCCCCCTACATATATATAATAAGGAAGTCTATAAGTTAAAAGAAATAATAAAGTTAAAAAAACAATTAAACTTTTATAGTTTTCTTTAATAAATTTTTTAAAATTTACATATATTTTATTAAACATAATTAATATCACCTACTTAATTATAACAAAAAAAGGATTATTTATGAATAAAAAATATTCTAATTATTTAATTTGCTTAATAATAATATTATTTTTCTTTGAAATACTTAATAATTCTAATTTAATAATAAATACCGTTTATAAAAGTATAAATATTTGGTTTTATAATATAGTTCCTACTATATTTCCTATTTATTTAACTATAGATTTATTAGCTAATTATAATGGTTTTTATTACCTAAGTAAATTATTTGGTAAATTCATGGAAAAAGTTTTTAAAATGAAAAAAGAAACATCTTTTATTTTTATATTATCTTGTTTAAGTGGATTTCCAAGTAATAGTAAATATATTAAAATTATGTTAGATAATAAAGAAATAGATTTAGAAGAAGCTAATAAATTATTAACTTTTACTCATTTTTCTAATCCTTTATTTATAATAGAAAGTATAGGTTATAAATTTTTACATAATAAAAAAATAGGTATTATTATTTTAATATGTCACTATTTAACTAATATTATTATTGGTCTTTTTTATCGTAATTATTATATTAATTTAAATAGTATTGATTTAAAAAAGAAAAATAAAACAAGTTTTGTTATTTGTTTAACTAATTCTATTTATAAAACTATTAAAATATTATTTCTATTACTAGGTATTATTACTTTTTTCATGTTAATTACTTGTATTTTAAGAGAAAAAATATTAATAAATTCATTTATATTAAATATTATATGTGGACTATTAGAAATGACACAAGGAATTTTTTATATTGCAAGTAGTAATTTAAATATAATACTTAAAGCATCTATTATTACTTTTTTTATTTCGTTTGGAGGAATTAGTATTCATATGCAAGTATTTAGTATTTTAAGTGATTATAAATTAAAATATTCTAACTATTTATTAGCTAGAATATTTCATGGTTTAATTAGTAGTAGTTTAGTTTATTTTTTATTAACTATAATGTGAATAGTAAATAATTCTTCTGTTTTTAAAGATAAAAAATTAATATTCAAAGAAGAATAATTAGTATTTTCTAAATAATCAATTCCTTTATATTCAATTAAATTATTATCAGATCCTGGGACAAGATATTTAACATCATCATAGACAAGATAATATTTAGAATCACTTTCTAATACTTCTAATGTTATAGGATCGGTTTCTCTATTTAAAATATAAATGTTATCTGATACTTTATTAATAGAAGTTATTTTATTATTATCTGTTAAAATATCAGAATAAATAGTTTTAGTTAGATTATTTTTAAAATTAGTTAAATTAGTAATTGTTTCTTCATAATCACATTTATCACGATAAACTAAAGAAACACTAGTAATAGTTCCCATAAGAACAATTACTAAAACAATAGTTAAAATCATTTCTACAGTTGTAAAAGCTTTTTTATTCAATATAATCAACACTTTCACCAGTTGCTTTTACTTTAGCATTAAAAACTTCACCACTCTTGGTATAATAATAATCTACCCAGAAAACAAGTTTACAATTAACAGAAGCATTACTAGACATATTTAAATAAGTATACAAAGTATTATCTATAATATTAGAAACATTATTCTTTTCAACTAATTCATCATTTATATATATACCATATCTAACTGCACCAAGAGGAATAGTTGTCGTAGAATCAATTACTAAACCTATTTTAGCATTAATTGGAACACTACTCGTGTTAGTAATACTAAATTCATAAGGACTATTAGTTAAACCAACATCATCAATAACAGGAACAGCATTAACCAAATTAATATTATTACTTCCCTCTTTAAAATCAATTGATATCAAACCACTTGTTATTTCATTATCTCTTGTATCTTTCTTATGATAAATAAAATAAATTGCACCAAGAGACACACCTAAACACATAACAATAGTTAAAACCAAAAATATTATTTTCTTTTTATTACTCTCCATATTAACATCTCCTATTTTCAATAATAGAATAACAAATTTTTAAAAGATTATCAAGTTATTTAAAACAAATATTTAAAAAACCAAAAGAAAAACTAATAATAATTATCAGCTTAACTTTGATATTTTATCAGTTTTTACTTTAATATTTATACTAGACACAGTTAATTGAACGAGATCTATATTTCTAACTGATATGGATTATTTGAAGTTCCATTTCCTGATGAAATTACTGTTTCAGATTTTAGATA
>CADBSI010000089.1 GCA_902797275.1 uncultured Erysipelotrichaceae bacterium
ATGGTGTAAATACTATGGAATTAAAAAATAAAGTTGCTGAACTAGTAAGAGATAAAGTAATTGAAGGAATAGCTGATTATCATACAGATTTAAAAGATGGTATTAAAATAACTATTGCTTTAAAGAAAGATGCTAATCCTCAAGTAGTTTTAAATAATTTATATAAACATACTAATTTTCAATTAAATTATGGAATAATATTCTTGGTTTTAGATGGTCAAACTCCTAAAACTTTAGGTTTAAAAGATATAATTGCTAAATATATTGAACACCAAAAAGAAGTAATAATTAGAAGAACTAAATTTGATTTAAATGCTTGTCTCGCAGCCGTTCATTTATTAGAAGGACAGAAAATTGCTTTAGATAATATTGATGCGGTTATTAAAATTATTCGTGGTTCTCATGATGATGATGAAGCTAAAAATGCTTTAATGACTAACTTTGGTCTTGATGATATTCAAGCAAATAATATCATGCAAATGCGTTTAAGAAAATTAACAGGACTTGAAAGAGAAAAATTAGAAGCAGATTTAAATGATTTAATGATTAAAATAGCTGATTATAAAGATATCTTAGGTTCAATGGAAAGAGTTTTAAATATTATTAAAGAAGAAATGTTAGAAATAAAGAGAAAATATGCTGATGATAGAAGAACTGAGATAGATATGAAGGCAATCGACTTTATTGAAGATGAATCTTTAATACCGGTAGAAGACATTTGTGTTGCTTTAACTAATAAAGGTTATATTAAGAGAATGTTAATTGATACTTACAAAACTCAAAAAAGAGGAGGAACTGGTGTTAAAGGTATAACAACAAATGATGAAGACTTTGTTTCAACCTTATTAACAGCTAGAACCCATGATTATATTTTATTCTTCTCAAATAAAGGAAGAGTATATAGAACTAAGGGTTATGAAATACCAGAGTTCTCTCGTCAATCTAAAGGAATTCCTATTATTAATCTTTTATCTCTTGATAAAGACGAAGTTATTAAATCAGTTCTAGTTATCAGGTATGATGATGAACCAAATAAATATTTAGTATTTATAACTAAAAATGGTTTAGTAAAACGTGTTGATATAAGTCAATTTGAAAATATAAGAACAAATGGTAAAATAGCAATTCTTTTAAGAGAAAATGATGAATTAGTCAATGTCTTAAAATCTGATGGACAATCTGAAATTATAATTGGTTCATCTAAAGGAATGGCAGTTAGATTTAACGAACAAGATTTAAGAGTAATGGGAAGAAATTCATCAGGTGTTAAAGGAATAAACGTTGCATCTTCTTATGTAATCGGAAGTATCGTTGCTAAAAAAGATGAAGATAGCCAAATGTTAGTTGTATCTGAAAATGGTTATGGTAAAAAAACTAGAGTAAGTGATTATCGTCTATCACGTCGTGGTGGAAAAGGTGTAAGAACACTTAAATTAACTGAAAAAACCGGAAATCTTATTTCTTTAAACGCTATAAGCGGTGATGAAGATGCTATGATGATAACAAATTCTGGTATGTTAATTAGAATTTCACTTGAAACTATTTCAACTTATAGCAGAAATACGCAAGGAGTTAAATTAATTAATTTAAAAGATAATCAAAAGGTTGCAACAGTTGCTTTAGTAGCTAAACAAGAAGAAAATGATATGGTTAATCAAGAAACATCTAATATAGTTTTAGCTGAAGATCAAAATACAGATGAACAAAACAATGAATAAAATAAATAGAAGGAGAGATTTTGATAACAAAGTTTCTTCTTTTTTAGGTTTCTTTTGAAACAAATTTAAAACATTTTTCAAGAAACACTTATAAAAAATAAAATAAAGCGTAATTTTTTCAAAAAACTACTTGTCTAAAATTAAAAAATATTGTAATATATTATTCGTGCAATAAAAGAAGTGGAACCAGGTCAGGATCGGAAGATAGCAGCCTTAACATAAATCTTTTATGTGCACTTTTATTTTGCTAAAAAAAGGAGTGGTTTAATGAATAATGATGAGAAATATATGAAATTAGCTTTAAACTGTTCCTTAAAAGCTTATCAAAGAGATGAAGTACCAGTAGGAGCTGTAATAGTAGCAGATGGAAAAGTAATAGCTAGGTGTTGGAACAAAAAGGAAATTAACAAAGATGTTACTATGCATGCTGAATTATTAGCAATTAAAAAAGCTTGTAAAAAATTAAATAGTTGGCGTTTAAATGATTGCACGATGTATGTAACTTTATTTCCTTGTCCTATGTGTGCCAGTGCTATTATCCAAGCTAGAATTAAAAGAATAGTAATAGGAGCACCTACTAAAGATTTAAAAAATGAACAAATTGTTAATATGATATTTGAAGATAGTATAAATAATAATAATTTAATTCTAACTAAAAATGTTTTAGAAGAAACTTGTTCTAAAATTTTAAAAGATTTTTTTAAACAAAAAAGATTGAAAAAGAAATAGGCTCATATTTATACTTTAAATGCCTTCTAGTGAACAAAAATAATGTTTTAATATATTTATCATTTTATTGTCTTTTCATCTTATATTGGCTTTTAAAATGCATTTAAAGTAATAATAAATTTTAAATAATATAAAAATATAAATAAAATAATTTATAAAATTAATTAAAAAAAGTAACTAAATTTCTTTAAAAACAGTTGCTTTTATTATATAATATTAATTAGAAACGGGTGATGAAAATGGAATATCAAGCATTATATAGAAAATATAGACCAACTAAGTTTAGTGATGTTGTTGATCAAGAAAATATTTTAAAAATAATTACTAATTCTTTAAAAGAAAATAAAGTATCACATGCTTATTTATTTTCAGGACCAAGAGGAACTGGTAAAACAACAATTGCTAAATTACTTGCTAAAACAGTTAATTGTCTTAATTTAAAAGATGATTTTTCAATTTGTCATGAATGTGAGAATTGTCTTGATATTGAAAATAATTCATCAGATATAATTGAAATAGATGCAGCTAGTAATAATGGAGTAGATGAAATAAGAGAATTAAAAAGTAAGATTAATTTAGTTCCAAGTAAATTAAAATATAAGGTTTATATTATTGATGAAGTACATATGTTATCTACTAGTGCTTTTAATGCTCTTTTAAAGACTTTAGAAGAACCACCTAGTCATGTTATATTTATTTTAGCAACAACTGAATTTTATAAAGTTCCAGCTACAATTGTATCAAGGTGCCAATGTTTAACTTTTAAAAGAATAAGTAAAGAAGGTTTGATTAA
The DNA here is from genome assembly GCA_902797275.1 of uncultured Erysipelotrichaceae bacterium. Classification (GTDB taxonomy): domain Bacteria; phylum Bacillota_I; class Bacilli_A; order RF39; family UBA660; genus RUG591. Next base: position 3,241 of record CADBSI010000089.1, read on the forward strand.
AAGAATAAAAGAAGTAGCCAATCTTGAAAATATTAAAATAACTGATGAAGCTGTAGAAGAAATAGCTATATATTCAGAAGGTGGTATGCGTGATGCTTTAGGAATGCTAGATAAATTAGCATCATACTCTTTAAAAGAAATAACTCTAGATGATTTTTTAAGTATCAATGGGTTAATATCAAATAACGATTTAAATACTTTTATTGATAAAATAATAAGTAAAGATAACGAGCAAGTCTTAGAACAAATAAATGCTTATGAAGATTTAGGGATAGATTATGCTAAGATAGTTGAAAAAGTTCTAGAAAGACTTCGTGATTTATTAGTAGAACATTACGTTAAAAAAAATGATAAATACGATCCTAAAGTTTTATATGATTTAGTCTTTGTTTTCAATGATATTTATAATTACTTAAAAGATTCCATTAATAAAAAAATAATAGTTGAAGTTAAATTACTAGATTACATGAATAAGATAGATAAACCTAATAATTCAGAGCCTTTTATTTCCCGAGAAATAATTAAAAATCAAAAAAGTGTTGTGAAAGAACAAAAAAGTGTGGGAAATACAGATATTCCTCCTAAAAATGATACAAATAACGAAACCTATACTATCGATGAAGAAGTTAAAAAACAAAGAATTATTAATACCTTTGCTATTGCTAGTAAAGCTTTAAAAAACAATCTACTTACTAAATGGAGTTTATTAACTGATTATATTACTAATCCTAAGTATTCAGCAGTTGCAAGCTGTTTAAAAGATGTTGAAATAGGAGTTGTAAGTGCTAAAAATATTTTATTAGTTAGTAAATATAATAACATTACTGATAAAATATATAGTAATTATGATTTAGTTTTAGAATTATTAAAAGAAATAACTGATAACACTTATAAAATTGTTGTAATTGATGAACCTAGTTTTAAAGAAGAGGTATTAAATTTTAAAAATCATATGAACGATCAAAGTTATTATACTTATCAAGAGGAAACAAAAGATATGATTATTAAAAATCAAGTTTACAAAGATAATAATTTGTGTTATGGTAATTTAGTACAGAAAGCAATAGATGTATTCGGTAGTGAATATGTCTCTGTTTCAGAGAAAGGAAATGATTAAATATGAATATGCAAGCGTTAATGAGACAAGCACAAAGTCTACAAAAAGATATGTTAAAAAGTAAGGAAGAAATTGATAAGATGGAGTTTACGGCAACATCTAACTTAGTTAGTGTTAAAGTAAATGGTAAGAAAGAAGTATTAAACGTAAAAATAGAAGCTCCAACTGATTTTTCAGGAGATGATATAGACATGTTAGAAGACATGATTATGGTTGCTGTAAACGAAGCATTTAAACAAGTTGATAAAGAAACTGAAAAGAAAATGGGTAAATACACTAGTATGATGCCTGGATTATTCTAAAATGTATCCTAAAAGTATTTTAAATGTTATAGAAGCTTTTAAATATTTACCAGGTATTGGTGATAAAACTGCTGAAAGGATGGCTCTTTATCTTTTAAATCTCGATAAAGTTCAAACTGATTTTATGGCTGATGCTATTAAAAATTTAAAAGATAATACTAAAAGATGCAAAGTTTGTGGTAATTTTACTTCAGATGATATTTGCTTTGTTTGTAATGATCCAACGAGAGAAAAAAATATTTTATGTGTAGTAGAAGATCCTAAAACCATAATTGCTATTGAAAAACTTGGAGTATACCATGGTATGTATCATGTTTTAAATGGTTTAATTAAAACTCTTGATGGCTTAGATCCTACAGATATTAGACTTGATAAATTAATTGAAAGAATTAATAATTCAGATTTTAAAGAAATAATAATAGCAGTTAAACCATGTTTAGAAGGAGAGATGACATCTCTTTATATTAACAATGTTTTAAAAGATTTGAATATATCAATTACAAGGCTAGCATCTGGTATACCAATGGGAGCTGATATGGAATATGTTGATGCCATAACTTTAGAAAAAGCCTTTGATAATCGTAAAAAAATATCATAATACTAACTTAAAATTTCATAATCTTTATGGGTGATGTAATGACAAAAGTTTTAAAATATTTAAAAAGAATTATTTTAGCCTCTTTTCTTTTATATGCTTATAACTTAATAGCTGTAACTTTTAATATGACTATTCCTATAAATATATTTACAATTTTAGTAGTTGGTTTCTTTGATTTTGTTGGTCTTGCTTCTTTACTTATTATTAGATTAATTGGAATGTAGGTGGTTTTATGTTAGATGATTTTAAAGATAATAAATTTTATGAATATGCTTGTAATTTAAAAAAATATTTTCATGCATATATATTTGAAGTAAGTGATATTGATAGTACATATCCACTTATATTAGCATTTGCTAAAATGATAATATGTAAAAATCATCTAACTAATAACAAACAATGTGATTGTAATATTTGTCATTTAATAGATGAAAATTACTATAATGATTTAAAAGTAATAGAGCCAGATGGTAAACAAATAAGAAAAGAACAAATAAAACAATTACAAAATGATTTTAGTTTAAAATCAGCTAACGATACTAATCAAGTATACATAATAAAAGAAGCTGAAAAAATGAATGATAGTGCTTCTAATTCTTTATTAAAATTTATTGAAGAACCAGCTAGTAATATTTATGCTATTTTAATAACTACATCAAGAGATAGTTTATTACCAACTATTATTTCAAGATGTCAAACTATAGAATTAAATTTAACTAATAAATTAACTTATATAGAAGAAGATTATCAAAATAATTTGAAATTCTTAAAATTACTTCAAAAAGAAAAAGAAAATACTTTAGCTTATTTAAAATCTTCTTATTTTTCTATATATCAAACAAGGGAAGATGTTTTAAAATCATTTAAAATTTTAGAAATAATTCTTGATAAAGAAATAAATAGAAGAAATAATATTATAAGTGATTTTGCTTATTATAATCTTTTAGCTAATGAATTAAAAAATTTCTCTTTAGAAGAATTAATATTTTATTTAAATAAAATTATAAATTATCATGATAAATTAATTAAAAATCCTTATTTAAATTTAATTTTATTTATGGATAGATTGGTTATAGAAATATCAAGGGAGGGGATTAAATGAAAGTTGTAGGCATTCGTTTTAATGATAAAGGTAGAATGTATTATTTTAATGCTAATGATTTAAAATTAGAAAAAAATATGCAAGTCTTAGTTGAAACAGAAAGAGGAGAACAAATAGGTTATGTTTATCTTGAAGAAAAAGAAATAAATCCTGAAATTTTAGTAAATCCTTTAAAAAATGTTGTTAGAATTGCAACACCTAAAGACATGAAAATTCACGAGAAAAATATACAAGATAGTACTAAAGCTTTAACAACAGCTAAAAAAATAGCAAGTGATTTAAATTTAAATATGAAAATTCTTGATGCAAGTTTTACTTTTGATAAAAAACAATTATTATTTAATTTTACAGCAGATGATCGAATAGATTTTCGAGAACTTGCTAAAAAGTTAGCAGCTATTTACAAAACAAGAATAGAATTAAGACAAATAGGAATTAGGGATAAAGCTAGAAGTGTAGGTGGGTTAGGTCCTTGTGGAAGGTTTTTATGTTGTAATAGTTTCTTAACTGATTTAAATAGTGTTACA
>CADBSI010000090.1 GCA_902797275.1 uncultured Erysipelotrichaceae bacterium
AAAGTTATATTAATGATAATCCTAAAGTAATTAAGAGTTTCTCTAACGCTATTAATAAAGCATTAAACTATACTCATACTCACAGTGCCAAAGATATCGCCGAACATATAATTGACTATTTTCCAGATACATCTATAAATGATCTAATAACAATCGTTAAAAGATATAAAGACGGAGACGCATATCGTAAAAACATAACTATAAATGAAGCTGAATGGAAACATATACAAGAAATAGTAATAAACGCTAAACAATTAGATTCATACGTACCATATAAAGATTTAATATATACAAAATATTTTAAAGATTATGAATAAAAACATATTAACAATTAATAACCTATCAAAATCTTACTATACTAAAGAAAAAGAAATATTAGTATTAGATAATATAAATATGAATATCAAAGAAAATACCATAACCGCAATCGTAGGTCCATCAGGTTGTGGAAAATCAACTCTTTTAAAAATACTTGCTGGTCTTGAAAAGGAAAGCTCAGGTTCTATTTTATTTAATGGTAAAAAGAAAATAGGTTTTATGTTGCAAACAGATTCTTTATTTCCATGGAAAACAGTTCTTGAAAATAGTTTAATCGGTCTTGAAATAGAAAATAAAAAAAATAAAAAAAGTATTAAAAAAGTTCATGATTTATTAGAAAAATATGGTTTAAATGAATTTAAAAATAAATATCCTAGTAGTTTATCTGGAGGTATGAGACAAAGAGTTGCTTTAATTAGGACACTAGCAACTAATCCTGATATTTTACTTTTAGATGAACCATATAGTGCTCTTGATTATCAAACAAGATTAAAATTATCAGATGATTTATATCGCATCATAAAATCCGAAGGTAAAGTTGTTTTAATGATAACACATGATATAGCTGAAGCAATAAGCATGGCTGATCGAATAATTGTCTTAACTAAAAGACCATGTAAAATAAAAAAAGAATATACTGTAAAACTTACTAATAAATCATTCCCAATAGAAAATCGAAAAGCTTTAGAATTTAGTGAATACTATGATAAAATATGGAGGGATTTAGATGTCAATTTATAGTAAAGAGCATGAACTTTTTTTAAAAAAAATCAAGAGAAAAAGGTGTCTAATTTATGTAAATCAAATACTAATAATTTGTCTTTTATTTACTCTATGGGAAGTTCTTAGTAAATTAAATATTATTAATTCTTTTCTTTTTTCATCACCTTCTAATATTATAAAAACCATCAGTAATTTAATTAAAGAAAATAATTTTTTTATTCATGTTTTAATCACTATTAAAGAATTATCTATTAGTTTTATTTTATCCTTAATTTTTGGATTTTTAATAGCTACTATTCTTTGGTGGAATGAATTTTTAGCTAAAGTTATTGATCCTTATCTAACTGTTTTAAATTCCTTACCAAAAGTTGCCTTAGGTCCTTTAATAATTATTTGGATAGGTGCCAGTAGTTCTTCTATAATTACTATGAGTTTAATGATATCTTTATTTATTACTATAATTAATCTTTACACTAGTTTTATTAACACTGATGAGAACTATATATTTCTTTTAAAAAGTTTTAAAGCTACTAAATTTCAAATATATACTAAAGTCATTTTAAATGCTAATTTAAAAAATATCTTAAGTACAATTAAAATAAATATTAGTATGAATTTAATAGGTATTATTATGGGAGAACTACTTGTATCAAAATCAGGTTTAGGTTATTTAATAATGTATGGTTCACAAGTATTTAATATTAATTTAGTAATTGCATCTGTATTTATTTTAGGTATTATATCTGCTGTTCTTTATTATTTTATTAATTATTTTGAACATAAAATTAATTATTAAGTTGCTATTTTTATAATTACCATTTATAATATTTTTAGAAGGAGTGTTGTATGGAAGTAGATCTTATTGCTAAAAGAATTGTTCAGGAATTAAATCAAATTATAATTAATAATGTTAATTCTAATATAGATATAGCTTTTCAATTTATAGAAGGACATACTTTTCTATTTATAAAAATCAATAATGGTTCAACCCTAAAAAAAATTGATTTAAATATTGATAGAGATATGCTTAGTGAATTTTATCTTAATCTATATCAAGAATTAAAAAATAATTATTTAAATAGTCAAGTAGTATCAATTAATATCATAGAAAACATTAACTTAATATACCCTGATAATCCTTACCTAATAGTAGTTTTAAAGGAACTTCATCAAAACAAGATGAACATAGAATTTAAGAATTATGGTTTAGAAAAAGAAAGTATAGATACTATAAAAAATGATTGGATTTTCTTAGTAAATGAAGAAAAGAAAAATAAAAAAAGTTTTTAAAACTTTTTTTATTTATCAGAATGTAGACAAACCCCTATAATTTTTTAGAGGTTTGTTTTTTGAAGAAAAATAAAAAATGTTTTTTCAACATTTTTAAGTAA
>CADBSI010000091.1 GCA_902797275.1 uncultured Erysipelotrichaceae bacterium
AGGTGGAGTTGCTTTATCAGTTAGACATTTAACAAATGTTCCAATTAAATTTATGGGAACTAGTGAGAAAATGGATGGATTGGAACTTTTTGATCCCAAAAGAATGTCTAGTAGAATTCTTGGTATGGGAGATATTGTTTCTTTAGTTGAAAAAGCAACTGAAGCAATCAGTGAAGAAGAAGCTGAAGCATCTATTAAAAAATTACAAAAAGGAAAATACGATTTAAATGATTTTTTAAATCAAATGAAACAAATTAAAAAGATGGGACCTCTTGAAAATTTATTAAAATTAATTCCTGGTGCTAAGAAAATGGGACTTACTAATTTAAATATTGATCCAAAGAAAGTAGCAAGAATTGAAGCAATTATTCTTTCAATGACAGAGGCTGAGAAAAAAGATCCTAATATTATAAAAGCAAGTAGAAAAACAAGAATTGCTAAAGGATCAGGAGTATCTGTAAGTGAGGTTAATCGTCTATTAGAACAATTTGATAATTATAAAAAAATGGTTAAAAATGTAATGAATGGTAATATGAAATTACCTTTTTAAGGAGGGTTTATGCATATTGAAATAAAGAATTTATATGTTAGTGTTAAAGAAAAAGAAATTTTAAAGAATTTAAACTTAAATATAAATGAGGGAGAAATCCATGCTATTATGGGACCTAATGGAACAGGTAAATCAACTTTATCTAAGGTAATCATGGGTTATCCTGACTTTAATATCAAGGGTAAAATTCTTGCTAACAACACTTTAATAAATGATTTAACAATTGATGAAAGAAGTAGACTAGGAATATTTTTAGTTTATCAAAATCCTATTTCTATTTCTGGCTTGACTAGTAGTGAGTTAATAAAAGCAAGTGTTGATACAAAAGGACATAAAAGCTTATATGAATTTGCTTTAGAAGTAGAAAAAGATATGCAAAAACTAGAAATGCCAAAAGAAATGCTTCATCGAAGTTTTAATGTTGGTTTTTCTGGTGGTGAGAGAAAGAAAAATGAAATATTACAAGTATTGATGTTAAAACCTAAATTTATTATTTTAGATGAATTAGATTCTGGACTTGATGTTGATAGTTTAAAAATAGTTTGTTTAAATTTAAATAAATATTTACAAGAAAACCCAGATACTTCAGTTTTAATAATAACTCATTATACAAGAGTACTAGAATACATCAAACCAGATTTTGTTCATAAAATGAATAACGGTACAATAGTAGAATCAGGTGATTATTCCCTTGCAAAAGAAATTGAAAAGAATGGTTATCAGTCATTTTCAATAACTGAGGAATAATTTATGAATAAAATATTAATAGATACCAAAGAGTATGATTTAATAATAGATGAAAGTGATTCTTATAGTCTTGAAATACTAGAATCTTCTAAAATAAATATAATAGTTAAAAAAGATATAAATGCTAAAATAAATATTTTAGTTAGTAATAAAGATCTTTTAATAAATTTAAAATTAGAAGAAAATAGTAATTTAGTTGTTAACCAATTACTTCTTGATACTAGTATGAATTTAAATATTAAATTAAATAAATTTGCAAATATTAAATATGTTGCTAGTTTTTTAAGTAGTTTAGATCTTGATAATATAATTAATATTAATCATGAAGAAACTTCAACTTCTAAAGTAATAATTAATGGAGTTAATTTAAAAAATAAATTTTATTTAACAATGAATGGTATTATTCCTAAGAATAGTCCTAATTCTATTTTAGAAGAAAGTAGTAAAATTATTAATCTTGATAATAAATCTGATAGTAAAATAATACCTAATTTAATTATTGATAATAAAGATGTAGTTGCTAATCATTCAGCTTTTATTGGAGAGTTTTCTTTAAATGAAGTTAATTATTTAAGATCAAGAGGTATTAGTTTAGAAGATGCTTATCGTTTATTATTGAAAGCTAACTTATTAAATGGTATGGATTTAGAAATAGACATGTATAAGTTTATTTATGCAATTAGAAATTATAAAATAGGGAGGTGAAGTATGAATCGTGATGATTTTTTAATGTTAAACAATGACTATATTTATTTTGATAATGGAGCAACAACTTTTAAACCTAATAGTGTAGTTAATAAAGTAGTTGATTATTATACTAAATATACAGCTAATTCTCATCGAGGTGATTATGATTTAAGTCAAAAAGTTGATTATTTATATGAAGAAACTCGTGATAAAGTTAAAGATTTTATAAATGCTAGTAGTAGTAAAGAAATAATATTTACTAGTGGTACAACAATGTCTTTAAATATGATAGTATTTGGTTTTATGAAATATTATTTACAAAAAGGTGATGAAATTTTAATTACGAAAGCAGAACATGCTAGTAATGTTTTACCATGGCTTGAACTTGAAAAAGAAATAGGTATAGTTGTTAAATATATTCCTTTAAAAGATTTAAAAGTAGATTTAGAAACCGTTAAAAATTGTATAACTGAAAAAACTAAAGTAATCTCACTTGCTTATATTACCAATGTGATAGGTGATATTAGACCAATTAAAGAAATAGCTAAACTAATTCATGAGAATAATGGTTTAATTGTAGTTGATGGAGCTCAAAGCGTTCCTCATATAAAAACTAATGTAATAGAAGATGATATTGATTTTCTAGCTTTCTCAGCTCATAAAATGTTAGGACCAACAGGAACTGGAGTTTTATATGGAAAATATATTTATTTAGATAAAATGAAACCAATCTTTTATGGAGGAGGTATGAATAGTCGTTTTGAAAGTACAAAAGAAATCGAATATAAAACTCTTCCTTTAAGACTTGAGGCTGGAACGCAAAATATTGCTGGCGTTTTAGGACTATCTGCTAGTATTGATTATTTAAATAGTATAGGTATGAATAAAATTCATGAACACGAGCTAGAATTAAAAAACTATTTATTAGAAAAATTAAAAAGTATTGATAATATAACAGTTTATAATAAAAACACTGATTCTGGTATTGTTGTTTTTAATATTGATAATATCTTTTCAGAAGACACATCAAGATATTTAAATCATTATCATATTTTTGTTAGAGCTGGTAATCATTGTACGAAAATGGTTAAAGATGAACTTGGTATTAAAAATACTTGTCGAATTAGTTTTTACTTATATAATACTAAAGAAGAAATAGACAAATTAATAGAAGTACTTAAAAATAATAAAGATTTATATGAAATAATTTTATAGAGGTAGAAAATGGATACAAATTTAAGAAGAGAAATAATTGTTGATAATGCTGAAAATCCTTTTCATCGAGGATTAGCGAATAAAGATGGTTATATAAAAGCTAATACTCATAATGAGTCTTGTATAGATAATATAGATTTATATGTTAAATTTCAAGATGGAAAAATAATTGATGCTTACTTTGAAGGTGAAGCTTGTGCAATTACAACTAGTGCTACTAGTATCATGATAAGAAAAATAATTGGTAAAACCAAAGAAGAGGCTATTTCACTTATGAGGGAATACTATAATATGATTGAAGAAAATAGTTATGATGAAGCATATTTAGGGGAACTTAATGCTTATTCTAATATAGCTAAACAACCAAGTAGAAAAAAATGTGCAACCTTACCATTTCAAACTTTAGAAAAAACAATTAAAATATCTGAAATAGAAAATATCAACTAGTTGCTTAAGATTAAAAAATATTGTATAATACTTATATCAAAGTGGAGGATTTATGAAATTTATAAAAAAGAATAAATATACAATTATTGTAATTATTGTATTTTTAGCATTAGTTGTATCTTTTGTAGAAATAAAAAATATTTTAGTACCAGATGAAGGAAAAGCTGTTTATGGAAATAGATTAGATGGAATAGAGAAACATCCTTTAAAAACAAGTGATTTAGAATCAATTGAAAAATCAATTAAAGAACAAGAGAAAGTTAATGATGTATCTAGTAAATTACATGGTAAAATTATAAATATAACTATTACTGTTCAAGATGATGTTAGTATTAATGATGCTAAAACTCTTGCAACTAACACAATTAGTTTATTTACTAAAGATGATTTATCTTTTTATTCTCTTCAAGTATTTGTAAAAAAAGAAAATCAAGATTTAAACAACTTTCCAATAATTGGTTATAAAGATGCTGGAAGTGAAGAAATGCTTTTTACTAAAGACAGAGAAATAACTACGGAGGAATCTGATGAAAAATAAAAAAAAGTTATTAATCTTTATTGTAGTAATAGCCCTTCTTGCTTTTATTACTCTTTTCTTTGTTTATTATTATAAAGAATCTAGTTTACTTACCTCAAATGATAAAAAATGGTTAAGTGAAAACAATAAGAAAATAGTTGATATTGATGTATTAAATGATGTTTCTGTTTATGCTATGAATGGTACAGGTGTAATATTTGATTTTCTAGATTATATCTCAGATGAAACTGGTTTACAATTTAACAAGGTACCATATAGTAAAGAAGAAACTCCAACAGGTAAAAATTATAAAGTTGAAATACTAGATGGTAGTACAACTTTAGATAATAATCAATTATTTATCTTTGAAGATTCCTACGTTGCTATTTCAACTAAACCCATTAAAATAAACGAAATAACTGATTTTTCAGGTTATAAATTAGGAGTTTTAACAAGTGATGAATCTAATGTTAGTTATTATTTAAAAAGTGTTAAAGATATTACTTATCACCCCCAAGCTAATATAGAAGCTTTATTTAAAACCTTAAATGATGGTAATATAGATATGTTAATAGTACCAAATATGTTATCCCTTGAAAATACAATTAATAATGAAGATTATTCTCTAAATTACTTTTTTACTGATATGACTAAAAAAATAGTTTTAACACTTGATAGTAATAATAAAGATTTAAATAATATTATAAAAAAATATTTTAATTATTGGCAAAAAGAATATTATGTTTCAGATTATAATAAATTACTTCTTAACTATTATTTATCTGAAAGAAAAATAAATGATAAAACCAAAGCTGATTTATTAAGTAAAACTTATGTTTATGGTTATGTTGAAAATTCTCCATATGAAACAACTAGAAAAAATAAAATAGTAGGGGTAGCTGCTGAATATATTAATCGTTTAATAAGATTAACTGATATTGATTTTTCTTATAAAAAATATAATACCGTTGATGAATTAAATCAAGCGATTAAAAATGGAGATGTAGATATTTACTTTAATTACATTAATAGTGAAGATAGTAAATATTTAAAAACAATTTCACCTTTTATTGAAAACTATGTTGTTCTTGCTAAAACAAGTGATGATTATGTAATATCTTCATTTGAAGGATTAAAAGGAAAAAATATTTATATGTTAGGTAATTATCAAGCTTTATATAAATATATAAATTCATTAGCTAAAGTTAATACTAAAACTTATGATAATATTAAAAAAATGGTAAAAGAAAGTAAAAAAGATAAAACTCTTATCATTGTTGATAAAGAACTTTATACTTATTATAAGAATTCTGAGTTTAAAGATTATGAAGTAATATATACAGATATTATGAGTAATGATTATACTTTTAATGTTAAATCATCTAATAGTTCTTTCTATAGTTTATTTAATTATGTTATTAATACTAATTCTTATTATAAATATAGAAATATGGGTTTTAATAGTTTAAATGCTTCAATATTTGAAAAAACTTCTTTTGAAGAATTATATTTATTAATATTAGCTATTATTTTAGTACCAATTATTATAATTATATTAATAATTATTTTACTTAAAAATCGTCATAAATTAAAATTAGTTAAAAAAGAAGATAGAAAGAAATATACAGATATGTTAACTTCTTTAAAAAATAGAAATTATTTAAATTTACAAATAGATTCATGGAATTTAAGTAAAGTATATCCTCAAACAATTGTTATTGTTGATATTAATAATTTAAAATATATAAATGATAATTATGGTCGTGAAAAAGGAGATAATTTAATCGTTAGAGTTGCTAGTATTTTAGTTAATACGCAACTTGAAAATACAGAGATTGTTAGAACAGATGGAACAGAGTTTTTAATATATTTAGTAGGTTATAGTGAAAATCAAATAGATATTTATCTTAAAAAGTTAAGAAAAGAATTAACTGAACTTCCATATGGTTTTGGAGCAAGTGTTGGTTATAGTATGATATTTGATAATATTAAAACTATTGATGATGCTATTAATGAAGCTATGATTGATATGCAAAGTGATAAAAGTGAGTTTTAATGAATAAATTCAAATCATATATAAAAAGAATAATTAAGTTAATTAACTTAGAAGAAATGAAAACCTTACCTGGTCATTTAGCTTTTAATATTGTTTTAATGATAGTACCAATATTTTCAATAATAGGGGTAATAGGATCTAATTTTGAAGTAGCTAAAATAATTAATGTTTTAGATAATAATGTTCCAGATGCAGTTTTAAGTATTATAGATAGTGCTTTAAATATTACTAGTACAAGTTATAATTTATTCTTATTTATAATATTTAGTTTATGGCTTGTATCAGGAGGATGTAGAGCAATTATACAAGTAAGTGATGTTTTATATAAAGCTACTGCTTCTAATTTGAAAAATTATATAAAATCATTCTTTATGGTTATAATTTTATTTGGACTTATAACATTTATGTTAATTGTTCCAGTTTTTGGTGATATTATATTTAAATTATTAAATAATCATTTTAATGAAAAAGGAATGGAATTAATAACTAATATTTATCATTTTTTAAAGTATCCACTTTCTATAATATTAATGTTTATATCAATTAAATTATTATATACAATTGCTCCAAGTATTAGAATAGAAAGTAAATATGCTAATAATGGAGCTTGGTTTACAACTATTTCTTGGTTTATTACATCAAGAATATACTCATATCATTTAAATAATTACAGTAATTACAATGTTTATTATGGTAGTTTATCAAACATATTAATTTTATTGGTATGGGTATATTTACTTGCTTATTTATTTACAATTGGAATAGCTTTAAATGCTGATAATTATTTAATTGAAAAAAAGAAATTACAAGAAGGCTTAGAACTTAAATAGCTCTAAAACTTCTTGTTTTTATTAGTATTTTATGGTATATTATTACAAGTTGGAAGTGATATTATGAATAGACCAGATTATAATGAAGCAAGAAAAAGAACTAAAGAGATGGTTCAAATAAGAAATTTTACTTTAGAAGATAAATATAAAAAAATAGGACAGGGAAAAAAATTCTTTTTAAAAACTTATGGTTGTCAAATGAATGAACATGATAGTGAGAATATAAAAGGTATGTTAAATGAAATGTCTTTTACTGAAACTCTTGATATGGAAGATGCTGATTTGATTTTATTAAATACTTGTTCAATTCGAGAAAATGCTCACAATAAAGCTTTTGGTCTTCTTGGAAGAATAAAACATTTAAAAGAGAGTAAACCATTTCTTGTTGCAGGTATTTGTGGTTGTATGGCTCAAGAAGAAGGTGTTATCAAAGAAATTTTAGCAAAATATCGTTTTTTAAACTTTGTATTTGGTACTCATAATTTAGATGAATTACCAACTTTAGTAGAAAAAGGCTTTGAAGGATCAAAGTTAAATATCGATGTTAAAAGTATAGAAGGAGATATCATTGAAGATATACCTTTTACAAGAGATAGTAAATATAAAGCTTATATTAACATTATTTATGGTTGTGATAAATTTTGTACTTATTGTATAGTTCCTTATACAAGAGGAAAACAAAGAAG
>CADBSI010000092.1 GCA_902797275.1 uncultured Erysipelotrichaceae bacterium
AAAAGATACATAATTTATCAAAAAATGATGAATATAAGGAGAAGATCATGAGTGAGGAAATAGAAGAAAATGTAAGAGCCCATGAAACATACTTAGGAGGACTTTTCTATGGTAGAGAAGAAGCCAGAGCAGAAGCCGAGGCTGAGATAGCTGAAGTCAAGGCTGAAGCTGACCAAAGACTAAAAGAAACTCAAACACTTATTGTCAAAAATTTATTAGAAAACTCAGTATCAGATGACATTATTTTAAAATCAACTAACATTTCTATTGAAGAGTTAGATAATATTAAAAAAGAAATAAAATAACTTGTACAAATTTAAAAAGTAATTTAGGTACTACCTAGATTACTTTTACTATATAATTTTAAAAATAAATATATTTGTTAAAGTTAATATAAAAATGTACAGAAAGTTGAAAATAAAAACATATAAAAATTTCTTTTTAGCCGAAAAATGTATAATTTCTTGTATCTAGTTTAAATTTTAGTTATAATTATTAAGTGAAGTATCACAGAAAGTAGGTTATATGAAAGTAGATGTTGTTTTAGGATCTTTTTATGGAGATGAAGGTAAAGGAAAAATAATTGATTACTTAGGTGGTAAGGCAAATGTTGCATTAAGAGCAACAGGTGGTGCTAATGCAGGGCATTCTATTGAAGTAGATGGAGAAAAATTTGTTTTTCATTTAATACCATCTGGAATACTTAATAAAGGAACACTTGCTATTATTGGTAATGGAGTAGTACTAGATCCAAAGGTGTTGATAGAAGAAATTAATACTTTAAAAGAAAAAGGACGTGATGTTTCTAAACTTCGTATTAGTAATAAGGCTCACGTTGTATTTCCATATCATTTAGGGCTTGATAAAATGTTAGAAGATATGAGAGGTAATAATAAAATAGGTACAACTATAAGAGGAATAGGGCCTTGTTATTGTGATAAGTATGAAAGATCAGGAATAAGAGTAGAAGATTTGTATTCAGATAAATTTGAAGAATTAGTAAAAAGAAATGTTGAAAATAAAAACAGATTATTTAAATTAAATGGTTATCCTGAATATGATTATAAAGAAATTGTCAAAGAATATAAAAAATATGCTAGAACTATTAAAAAATATGTATGTGATACAACTGTTTTAATTCATAAATTAATTAAAGAAAATAAAAAAATAATATGTGAGGGTGCTCAAGCAACTTTACTTGATATTGATCATGGTTCATATCCATATGTTACTAGTAGTAATCCTACAATTGGAGGAATATTAACGGGAAGTGGTTTAAATCCACATAATATAGGAGAAGTATATGGAGTTATGAAAGCTTACTCATCAAGAGTAGGTGAAGGACCATATGTAACAGAACAAAATAATGAAATAGGTGATATGATAAGAGAACTTGGTCATGAATATGGAGCAACTACTAAACGACCTAGAAGATGTGGATATTTAGATTTAGTTGCTCTTAGATATGCAGTTTTAATAAATGGTATAACTGCTCTTTGTATGAATCACTTAGATACAATAGGAAAACTTGCTAAAATAAAATTATGTGTGGCTTACGAAAGAGATGGTAAAATAACTGAAGACTTTACAACTAATGAAAAAGAATTATTAGAATCCACCCCTGTTTATGAAGAGTTTGTTGGTAACTACGGAGATATTTCTAATATTAGAAGAAAAGAAGATTTACCATCTCAAGCTAAAGAATATATTAAAAGAATAGAAGAATATATAGGAGTTCCGATTAAATTTATAGGTGTTGGAGCAGGACGAGAGGAGATAATTGTTGAATGAAAAAAATAGGTTTATTATTAATAATAGTATTACTTATAACAGGATGTAATAATCCTTTTGTAAGAAAAAATCAAAAAAAAGACTATTTAACTGGAAAAATAAATGTTTTAATAACTGTAAAAGATTATGGAAATGTAAAACTAGAATTAGATGCTGATAATTCTCCAATTACAGTTACCAACTTTATTAACTTAGTAAATAAGAAATTCTATGATGGTTTAACTTTCCATAGAATTATTAAAGGATTTATGATTCAAGGAGGAGATCCTAATCATAACGGTACAGGAGGATCTGATAAAACTATAAAAGGTGAATTCAGTGAAAATGGTATAACTAATAACATAAGTCATAAAAGAGGAGTTATTTCCATGGCTAGAAGTAATGATATGAATTCAGCATCAAGTCAGTTCTTTATAGTCCATGAAGATAGTACTTTCCTAGATGGTAAATATGCTGCATTTGGTAAAGTTTTAGAAGGCATGGACGTAGTTGATAAAATAGCTGAAACTGTAAAAACAACCGATGACAATGGAACAGTAGAATTTGAAAATCAACCAGTAATAGAATCAATTAGAGTAGTAGAATAAAAGAAAAACTTCTTAAAATAAAAATTAAGAAGTTTTTAATTATATAAATTATTTAATAACAAAAATAACTATTTTTTCTTGATAAAAATAATAAAACGTGATACTATTTTAATATAGGATAGGTGATAACATGTTAAATAAAGAAATTAATTTAAATAAAAAAATAATTGTCTTTTTAATATTTATATGTGTATTATCAGTAGGAATGTATTCATCATATGCATATTATGAAGTATCAGTTATAAAAAACAGTGTTATAGTTTTAAAAACAGCATCCATTAATATAACAACAACAGTAGTAAATCAAGAGAATAATACTTTTACTATACCAAAAGGAAGTAGTATTACTTTAACAGTTAATTTAACAA
>CADBSI010000093.1 GCA_902797275.1 uncultured Erysipelotrichaceae bacterium
ACCAGTATTATTTGGTATTACTAAAGCATCACTTGAAACTGATTCATTCTTATCAGCTGCATCATTCCAAGAAACTACAAGAATCTTAACTGATGCTGCAATAAGAGGAAAAGTAGATCATTTACAAGGATTAAAAGAAAATGTTATTATTGGTAAATTAATCCCAGCTGGAACTGGTATTAAAGCTTATCAAAATATTGACTTTGATCTTGAAACTGCTTTTTCTGATAATGAGCCACTTGAAGTATTAGAAAATGAATTTAATGAAGAAAATTAATTAAAAAGGCAATGAAATTCAAAAATCATTGTCTTTTTTCTAAAATTTGAATATTAATAAAAATAAGATTCTTACTTTTTTATAAGAGTCTTATTTTTTAATTTTAAAAATTTTATATCTATATTTTCATTAATCAAAGCCACTAAGAGATCTATGCTAATATCTAGGTATTCATCTTGATAATTATCTTTTATTAAGTGTAAGTTATAA
The DNA here is from genome assembly GCA_902797275.1 of uncultured Erysipelotrichaceae bacterium. Taxonomy (GTDB): domain Bacteria; phylum Bacillota_I; class Bacilli_A; order RF39; family UBA660; genus RUG591. The sequence goes on from CADBSI010000093.1 coordinate 488, forward strand.
GCATCATTTCTTAACATATAAACTTTTTTTAAATCAGTATCCATATAAAGTATTAATTGATAACTCATAATTCCTCCAAATGAGATTATTATAGAATAAAAAAAATAAAAATACAATAAAAAAACTTGACTTTCTAGTTAACTGTAATGATATTGTCTTATATGAAAAGGGGAATTTATGAATGAATATAAAAAAATAACTAAAGAAGATATAAAAAGTACTTTTAAAAACTTAAAAAGAAGTTATAAATTTATTAAAAATAACAAGAAAAGTTTAATTTTGTGTATTATTCTATCAGTTTTATCATTACCAATTAGTATCTTAACACCTATTTTATCAGCAAGATTATTATTAACTTTAAATGAAGGTTTATATGACAGTTTATTGAAAATAGCAGCATTTTTATTTATAGTTTATTCAATTGGTCATATTTTAGCTTTTATATCGAGAATTATTTATAAAAAATATATTGTTAAAATTATATATGATATTCAAAAAGAATTAATGAAAGAAACCTTTAATTTATCATGTCAAACATTTGATGAAAATGGAACAGGTCTATTTATTGAAAGACTTAGAAGTGATGCTAGTGTAATTGCTGAAATATATGATGATCTTACTAATATAATAATAGAAATATGTAGTAATTTAGGTATATTTATAGTTATCTTTACTATATCAAAGATTATGTTTATTTATTTTGTTTTAATTGGTATTAAAGAAATAATTATCTCAAAAAAGAGAATGGAATATTATTATCAAAGATATAAAAAAATTAGAAGTTTAGAGGACAAAAATACAGGATTTATAACTGAATTAATTAGAGGTGTGCGAGATGTTAAAGTTTTAAATTCAACTAATGTTTTTATGAAAAAATATGATAAACGAGTAAATGAAGTAAATGAAGAAAATATTGAACTTACAATTAAAAATAATAAATTCTTTATAATACGTGATGAAATAAATGAAGTATTTGATTATTTCTTCTATTTTATAGGAATAATTTTAACTAAAAATGATTTATTAACTGCCAGTAATTTTGTCATTTTATATATGTATAAAACTAAAATAAAATATGTCTTTGATTATTTTGTTAGTATGATGGAAAGTATTAAAAGTTTTAATTTATCAGCTAATAGAGTTTATGAAATAATTGATGGAGAAAAATTTTCAAAGGAGAAATTTGGTGGTACTAATTTAAATCATATAAATGGAGATTTTGAATTTAGAAATGTTAGTTTTGCTTATAAAGAAAATAAAGAAATTTTACATAATATTAGTTTTTCAGTTAAAGCTAATACAACCGTTGCTTTTGTTGGTAAAAGTGGATCAGGTAAATCAACTATATTTAGTTTATTAAGTAAATTATATAATGTTCCTGATAATAAAATATTTATAGATGGAATAGATATAAATACTTTAACAAAAGATGCAATTAGAAATAATATATCAGTTATTACGCAAAATCCTTATATATTTAATTTATCAATAAGAGATAATTTATTATTAGTTAAAGAAAAAGTTTCAGATAAAGAGATGATTAAGGCTTGTAAAACAGCTTGCTTACATGATTTCATTATGAGTTTACCAGATGGCTATGATACAATTGTTGGAGAAGGTGGGGTAACTTTATCAGGTGGTGAAAGACAACGTTTAGCAATTGCCAGAGCTTTAATTAAAAAAACCGAAATAATTTTATTTGATGAAGCAACCAGTGCTCTTGATAATGAAACTCAAGAAAAAATCCAAAAAGCAATTCATAGTTTAAAAGGAAAATATACTATTTTAATAATAGCTCATAGATTATCTACTATTGTAAATAGTGATAAAATTATCATGATTGATAAAGGAAAAATAGTAGTTGAAGGAACTCATCAAACTTTAATGAAAAAATCTTTAAAATATCAAAAATTATATCATGCAGATTTAATTAAATAAATTAAGAAGTTCATTACTTAAAAGTGATGAAATTTTTGATATCTAAAAAAATAGTTTACAATTACTTGTCATAGTTTTATAAAAAGTGTATAATACTTTGTATTGGAGGTACTTATGAAATTATATAATACTTTAACAAGAAAAATAGAAGAATTTAAACCAATAGATAAAGTAGTTAAAATGTATACATGTGGTCCTACTGTGTATCATTATGCTCATATTGGTAATTTAAGATCTTATATTGAAGAAGATTTACTAGAAAAATCTTTAGAGTATCTTGGCTATCCTGTTAAAAGAGTTATGAATATAACTGATGTTGGTCATTTAACAAGTGATGCTGATACTGGTGAAGATAAAATGTTAAAAGGAGCTTTAAGAGAACATAAAAGTGTTTTAGAAGTAGCTAAATTTTATACGGATGCTTTCTTTTTAGATTGTCAAAAATTAAATATTAAAAAACCAGAAACAGTTATTCCAGCTACTTCTTTAATTGATTTTTATATTGAAATAATTTCTAAGTTAATTGATGAGGAGTTTGCTTATTTAAGTAATGGTAATGTTTACTTTGATACTTCAAAACTAAGTGATTATTATTGTTTAACTAATCATAATCAAGAAGATTTACTAATAGGCGCTAGAGATAATGTTTTTGAGGATGTAAATAAAAAAAATAAAGCTGACTTTGTTTTATGGTTTACTAAATCAAAATTTCAAGATCAAGAATTAAAATGGAATTCTCCATGGGGACTTGGATACCCTGGTTGGCATATCGAATGTTCTGGTATCTCAATTAAATATTTAGGAGAACACTTAGATATTCATTGTGGTGGTGTTGATAATATTTTTCCACATCATACAAATGAAATTGCCCAAAGTGAAGCATACCTTGGTCATAAATGGTGTAATTATTGGTTCCATGTAGAACATTTAAATGATAAAAACGGTAAAATGAGTAAAAGTAAAGGAGAATTTTTAACCGTATCTCTTCTTGAAGAAAAAGGATATGATCCCCTTGCTTATAGATATATGGTAGTATTAAGTCATTATCAAAAAAATCTTGAATTTACTTATGAAGCCTTAGATAAAGCCTCATTTGAATATAAAAAACTAAAAGAAAGAATTAATACTTTAAATAAAGAAAAAGATAATTTAAATCAAGAATTATATAATACTTATAATAATAATTTTAAAGAAGCTATATCTAATAATTTAAATACTTCCCTTGCTATTACAACTATCTATGATGTTTTAAAAAGTGATATGAATGATTATACTAAATTAGAATTAATTAAATCATTTGATAAAGTATTATCTCTTAATTTAGTAGATTCTGATAATATTCCAGAAGAAGTATTAGAATTAGTTAATTTAAGAAATAAATTAAAAGCTGAAAAAAATTACGAAGAAGCTGATAAAGTTCGTATGAAAATCTCTGATTTAGGTTATAAAGTTTTAGATACAAGAGAAGGATTTAAAATAATAAAACTATGAAAACAATAGAAATTAATTCTTTAGTTCTTGCTTATCTTGGAGATAGTATCTATGAAAGTTATGTAAGAGAATATTTAATTAGTCTTGGAACTTTTCATGTTAAAGAATTACAAGAAAAATCTTTAGAATATGTAAGTGCTAGAAGTCAAAGTAAAATATTAAATGATTTAATAGATAAAAATATCTTCACTAAAGAAGAACTTGAAATAATTAAAAGAGGAAGAAATCAAAAAAGTAATACCCATCCTAAAAGTTGTAGTATTCAAGAATATCGAAATGCAACCGGATTTGAAGCTTTATTTGGTTATTTAAAATTAGAAAATAAAATAGAAAGGATAGAAGAAATAATTAGTAAGATATTTTATTAATTATTTCTTATTTTAAATATGTTAGTAAGTGGAAGAAATAATTGTAAAGAAATTTTAAAAAATTTTTCAGATAAAAACTTTATTAAAAAAGTAATTTGTATGAATAATTTTAATGAAAAAGACCTTTTATCCTTAATAGAAAAAAGGAATTTAAAAATAATTTATAAGGAAAAAGCTGAATTAGATAGACTTGCAAAAAATAATCATCAAGGTATAATAATGGATGTTGAGGATTTTTCTTACGTTTCTCTAGATGAAATTACTAAAGGGAAAAATAGTAAAATAGTAATTCTTGATCATTTAGAAGATCCTCATAATTTAGGAGCAATCATAAGAACTGTTGAAGCATCAGGAATAGATGGTATAATTCTTCCTAAAGATAGAAGTGTTTCTGTTAATGAAACGGTTATGAAAACTAGTGTTGGTGCTTTATATAATGTTAAAATATGCCTAGTTGTTAATTTAAACCAAACAATTAAAAAATTAAAATCTTTAGGTTATTGGATAATAGGAACTGATATGAATGGATCTAATTATCAAGAATTTAATTATCCAGAAAAAACGGCTTTGGTAATTGGAAGTGAAGGTTTTGGTATGTCAAGACTTGTTAAAGAAGCTTGTGATTATGTTGTTTCAATTCCAATGAACGGGAAAATAAATAGTTTAAATGCCTCAGTTGCAGCTGGGATTATGATATATGAATTAATAAGAAAGAGGTAATATGTATAAAGATATAGAAGATCAAGAAATATTATATATGATAGAAGAAAATAATGATAATTATGAACTAATCTATGAAAAATATAAACCTTTAATAATTACTATATGTCAAAAAAGATTAAATAGTATGAAAGGTATGGGTTATGAATTAGATGATTTAGTGCAAGTTGCTAACATGGCTTTATTTGAAGCTGTTAAAACTTATAAATATGATAATGATACAAAGTTTTATACCTATTTATCCCATTGTGTTAACAATGCTTTAAACCTTTTACTTAGAAATAACCTAACTAATAAAAAAATAGTCTTGAATAAAGCTATATCTTATGATACCAAAATAAATGAAACAACAACTTTATTTGATTTAATAGAAGATAAAACTGCTATTAATCCGTATGAATATTTAGATATTGAAGAATTAAAAATTAAATATATTAATTTTATTAATTCTCTTCCTTTTGAAGTTGCTATTTTCTATGAACTTAAACTAAATGGTTTTACCCAAGAAGAAATAAAAACTTTAATGAATATAAATAATTATACTTACAATAAGTGTTTATCTTTTATTAATCAACAAATAATTGTCTAAAAAGGTTAAAAATATTTATTTTTTTTCTTAAATATGATAAAATTTTAAATGATAAGAGAGGTTACTATGAAGAAAAAAGAAATGCAAAAGAAAATAAAAAAAGAAAAACAAGATATGCGAGCTTATAATTTAAGTGATAGTGATAAAAATATAAGAAATGGTATTATAATTGCTTTAAGTGTTATAATTTTTATAGCTTTAATGTTTGTATTTACCAAAATAAAAACCGGAGAATGGAAATTATTTACTAAAGAAAATAATATATTCTATACAGCAGAAGCTCAAACAGAAAAAATTAGTTGTGGTTCTATCTTAAACCGAACTGACGAAGAATACTTCGTTCTTGCCTATCAAATGAAAGAAGATAGTGCTAGTTTATATCAAAGCTTAATTAGTAAATATAATGATTCAAAAAGAAAAATAACTTTATATCAATTAGATTTAAGTAATAGTCGTAATAATATATGTTTAGCAGATAACTTAAATATAACAAATGATATTACTACTTTAAAATTAGTAGTTCCAACATTATTAAAAATAAAAAATGGTAAGATAGTTTCTACTATAACTAACTACGATCAAATTAAACAAGAATTATATACTTATGTAGATTAATGTAAATTAGTCTACTTTTTTTTGACTTTTTCTATTATACTTAATATAGGAGGACAATATGACTATACTAAAAATTAATAATTTAAATTATTCAAGAGATGATACTATAATTTTTTCTAATTTAAATTTAAATGTATTTAAAAAAGATTATATAAGTATAATAGGATTAAATAAAAGTGGTAAAACTACTTTAACTAAACTCTTATGTGCTATTATTCCAACTGATAATATTTTTTCTATAAATGATATATTTTTAAATAAACAAACAGTTTTAGATTATATAGAACATATTGGAGTAGTATCAAATTCTTTAAATATTTTTTTAACTAAAAAAGTAAAAGATGAACTAATATTACCTTTAAAAAACTTAGGTTATAATGAATTAAAAATAAAGAAAATTATTAACGATTTAATAACTTTTTTTGAATTAGAAGATTTAATATCTAAAAATACAAATGAATTAACTAAAGATGAAGCTACATATCTTCAAATAATAATTGCTTTAGTTCACAATCCTGAAATATTAATTTTAGATGATGCTATTTCTTCTTTACCTTTACAATTGAAAGAAAAAATACTTTTAAAATTAAAAAAATTGAATGAAAAGGGTTTGACTATTATTAATATTACGAGTGATTTAGAAACAATTTATGATAGTAATAAAGTATATCTTTTAAATAACAAAAGTATAGAAGAATTAGGAAATGTAGAACAAGTATTTCAAGAAGATAATTATTTAAGAAAACTAGGTTTTAAAATACCATTTATTATAGATTTATCAATAAAATTAAAATTCTATGGTTTATTAGATAAAATTTATTATAACTTAGAAGCTTTGGAGGAAAATTTATGGAATTAAAATTTGTAAATATTTCAAATAGAGAATTTGAAAATTTGAATCTAACTATTAATAGTAATGCAATAACTGGTATTTATAACGTTTATAATTTAGAAAAACTTTTTAACGACAATTCTTATAAAGGTAGTATATTAATTAATAATTCTTCCATTTTTTCTTATAATGAAAGTATTGTTTCCTATATATCATTAAATCCTATATTTTATACATCTAAAGTAAAAGACGAATTTTTTTTAGCTAAAAGAAAAAATAAATTAAATAATGAAGAATACTTAAAGAAAATAGAATCTATTCTAAAAATAGTAAAGTTTGATAAAAAAATTTTAGAAAAAGAAATTAAATATTTATCAACAAGTGAAAAATATATGTTAAATATAGCTATAAATTTAATAAATAATCCAGATATAATTTTTTTAGAAAATAATCAAGAATTTGATAATAACATTCAAGGTATAATAAAAAATATAATTTTAGAATTAAAAAAGAAATATAAGAAAACTATTATAATTATTTCAAATAATATTAACTACTTATATGATTTATCAGACTATATAGTAATATTAAAAGATAATAATGTTATAGTATCTGATAAAACTAATATTTTATTTAAAAATATAAGTAATCCTTTACCAGACTTAATAAAATTTTCTAATCTTGCTAATTCCTATAATAAAAAAATAAAAAATTATAAAGATATTAAAGATTTAATAAAGGATGTGTATAAGAATGTATAAAATAGTTATTAATAAAATAAAAAATTTTAATTTAAAAAGAATAAATATTTTTATTTATATAATATCTTTTATTATTTATTTAATGAGTATTTATTTAGTTAAAAATATTTATTTGTTAATTATCATTTATTTCTTTTTATTTATTTTGTATAGTAAGATTAATCATAAAGTTATAGAATTTTTTGTATATATACTTGGTATATTATTAATAGGCTATATATTTATTAATTTGTTAAATTTAAATATCTTTATTTTAGATTATAAAAAAATATTTATAATTATTATAAAATTATTTTATTTATTTAGTTATTTTTCTATTTTTTTATTAAATATTAAAAATAAAAGAAAAGAGTATTTAAAGATTAAGAAAGGTAAGAAATATACTTTTAAAGAATTAAGAGGAAAAAAAATAGAACAATTTAGAAACGATGAACTTGCAAAAATTAATTATTTTATAGATAAACAGGGAATAAATAATAGTGAATATGAAAAAATAATTAGAGATAATCTTTCAAATTTAACGGATGAATCATTAGATAAATATATATGGGTAAATTATTTAAGATTTTATAAAAATCAAAAGAAACAAAAAAATAATAATATATCTAAGTCAGATTTGGTATTTTTAACAATACATGTTATAATTTTACTATTAAGTTTATTAGTGAGGTAATATTTATGCGTTATTTGATTACTTTTTCTTATGATGGATCTAATTTTAATGGTTTTTCTAAACAAGATGGTCTAAGAACTATACAAGGTGAAATGGAAAATGTTTTAAAATTTATTAATAATGGAGAAACTAAAATAGTTGGAAGTGGAAGAACTGATAGAGGTGTACATGCAATTAAACAGGTATGTCATGTTGATATTTTAGTTAATATAACAGAATATAAGTTAAAATGTGCTATGAATAGTTTATTACCAAAAGATATTCATGTAATTAGTACTAAAGTAGTAGATAATAATTTTCATGCTAGATATATGGTTAAAGAAAAAGTATATGAATATAAATTAAATATGGGAGAATATAATCCTATAGAAAGAAACTATGTTTATCAATTTAATAAGAAATTAGATGTTGATAAAATGATTAGTGCTTCTAAGTATTTAATAGGAGTTCATGATTTTAAAGCTTTTACTCCTAATAAAGATATTAGAAATAATTATGTAAGAGAAATATATAGTATTGAAATAACTAATAAAAATGATATAGTTATGTTTACTTTTAGAGGTAATGGTTTTATTAAATATCAAATAAGAAATATGGTTGGTTTATTAATTCAAGTAGGACTTAATAAAAAAGAAATAATCGATGTTAAAAAAATATTAGATAGTAAAAATAGAAGTAATGGTTTTAGAACAAGTCATCCTGAAGGATTATATTTAAAAGATGTAATTTATTAATATTTTATAGTGATAATAGTTGCTTGGTTGTAATTTAAATATTGAGGTGAGTTTTTGCTCACTTTTAGTTTGTCTAATTTTTCTTATTGATAAAACATTTTAGCGAGGAGAAATTTTTAGTGTTAGATTTTCTTGTTTTATTAATAAAAGTATTGTATAATGTTTTTGGAGATGGATTATGTTCGAATACAAAAAGTATGAGAGGTTTATTATACATAGTTATAAACATAATGGTAATATTCATCGAGCTTGGGATGAAGCTGTTCTTCTCGATGAATGTGAAGATTATTTAGTATTCGGGAATGACAAGACAAAAGTATTAGAGTCTGATGGTAGAAGTTGGCGGACTAAAGAGCCATCCATTTTGTTCTTTTATAAAAAGAAGTGGTATAATGTTATTGGTCAATTAAAAAATGATGGTATCTATTATTATTGCAATATGGCGTCTCCTTTTATAATTGAAGATGGTGCCATAAAATATATTGATTATGATTTAGATTTAAGGGTATTTCCGGATGGAGCTTTTAAAGTTTTAGATCGAGGAGAATATAAATATCATAAAGCTAAGATGAATTACCCCAAGGAAATTGATGAAATTTTAAAAGAACAGCTTACCGAATTGATTAATCTAGTTCGTGAGAAAAAGATTCCATTTGATAGGGCTTCTATTGAATACTATTATAATATTTATAATAAAGTTAAAAAGGAAATTACTAATTAGTTGGTAATTTTTTTGTTTTTATACATATAGCAAACAATTAAGTAGATAATTAGTTTATTTTTATTAAAAAATCATTAAAAATATTTGATAAGTGTAAATTTAAAAATTAAATTTCATATAATAAGTATGAAAAAAATTAAATTAAATTTATAGAGAAAAAAACTAGGGGAGAAAACATTTATGTAAAAACCAAATAATAGAAATAAATTGAAATAAGATTATATTAATTTAAAAATAGATTTTTTATAACTTAATCGTATAAATGTTATAGTAGAATTTCTTATATTTTTTGAATGCATTTAAATATGTTTTATAACATTTTTTTGCTAAAAAATAATCATTTTAAATATTAAAAAAGGTAAAATAGCAAAAAAACATAAGAAAATAATATTTTTGTGTAAATAAATGTAAATCATATTGTGTTTTGTTTAGCAATTTGATATATTAATAAAGCAACTGAGAAATGGATTTCAACTTTCTTAGAAAGCCAGTAATTATTGTAAAAAAATGGTTTAAAAAAAGTTGAAAAAAATTAAAAAAAGTTGTTGACAAATGCAAAAGTATTTGTTATATTAGATAACGTTGCTTGAAAAAAGAGCTTCAAAAAACTTAAATCTATTCACAAAGAAAAGTTATTAAAAAAGTTGAAAAAAGTTAAAAAAACTATTGACTTGCTAATTACTTTGTGATATGATTAAAAACGTTGTTTGAAATTCATGCAACAAAAAAATTATCCGAAAAAAAGTTGAAAAAAGTTAAAAAAACTATTGACTTTATAAAGATAATTTGGTATATTACTTATGCACTTTGGTGCTGAGATAATGATCTTTGAAAACTGAGCAAAACGTCAATTTTAAGCTAGGAAATAAACTGATTTAAAATTAAAATAAAATAAATTTTTTGAGAGTTTGATCCTGGCTCAGGATGAACGCTGGCGGCATGCCTAAGACATGCAAGTCGTACGAAGTGGCCC
>CADBSI010000094.1 GCA_902797275.1 uncultured Erysipelotrichaceae bacterium
AACCTTAAGTATAATAGCAATATTAGTACTTACAATAGGAATAACTTATTCAATATTTACAAGTAGTAAAACAAGTAAAAATTCAAATCTTGTTGTTGGAAATATTTATATGCATTATGATGAAACTAATGGGGGTATTAATTTATCTAACATGCTTCCAAGTAAAACTTATAATAAAGATGCTTATTTTGAGTTTACTATTGATGGAGAAAATACTTATAGTGATAAAGATATAAATTATGAAATTGTTTTAAATTATGGAGATGATCATGCAACTAGAAAAACTAGAATAAAAGATGGTTTACTAAATTTTCGATTAGTTCAATTAGATTATAATACTACATCTAAAACATATGAAAATGAACAAGTTCTATTTGATAATAGAAGTTATGAAAGTATAAGTGATAAAAGAATCTGGGAAGATGTTATTACTAAAAGTGATGGTTATGTAAAAAGAATGTATAGATTATATATGTGGTATGCTTATTATACTAATATAGGTAATAGTAGTGATGCTGATTATGATTTAGATACTTGGAATAATGATGTGTTTGCTAGTATTAAAGTAAACGTAACTGGTGATTTCACACCTAAAAGTATCGAAGCAAATGTTTCTTGTTTTACAAGTACTTCAACTGATGCTTCTAGTACAATAACAGCTTATGATGAAACATGTGGAACAGATTTAATAATACCAAGTCAAATTAATGGAGTAGATGTAACCGAAATAAGTGCTTCTGCTTTTAAAGGTAAGGGTTTAACAAGCGTAGTAATACCTGATACTGTTAGAACTATTGGAAATTATGCCTTTCAAAATAATAGTATAAAAACTTTGAAATTATCAAATAGTATTCAAAAAATACCAAATTATGCTTTTGATAATAATAAACTAACAAGTATTGATATTCCAAGTAGTGTTACTTCAATTGGTAATTATGCATTTAGAAATAATCAAATCACATCTTTGATATTACCAGATACAATTACAACTCTTGGAACTTATAGTTTTCAAAAAAATAAAATAAGTGAATTAGTATTACCTAATAGTATTACATCAATACCTGCTAGTTGTTTTGCTTATAATGAATTAACAAGTGTTAATATACCAAGTAGTGTAACAACATTAGCAGGATTTGATAATAACAAATTAACAAGCATTACTATACCGAGTGGAGTAACAGATTTATCTGGTTTTGCTAATAATCAAATTACTGATTTAGTAATACCTGATACCGTTACAACACTTGCACAGGGATCATTTAACAATAATAAATTAAAGAGTCTTGTACTACCTAGTAAAATAAAAACTATTCCTAATGGTTGTTTCACTAATAATAATTTAACAAATGTAACTATATCAGAAAGCGTAACGACATTAGCAGGGTTTGATAATAATCAAATAACAAGTGTTAATATACCTAGCAACGTAACGAATTTATCAGGATTTTCTGGTAATAAATTAACAAGCATTACTATACCAAATAGTGTAATATATTTATCAGGACTTGCTAGAAATAAATTAACAAGTATTACTATACCGGAAAGTGTAACAAGCATCTCTGGTCTTTCTAATAACCAGATAACAAGTATTGAAATACTTGGTACTGGATCATCTATTTCTATTGCTGGATTAGATAATAATAAATTAACAAGTATAACATTGCCTGATAGTGTTACATCAATAAGTGCTAACACGTTTAAAGAAAATGACTTAAAAACAGTTACGATTGGAAAAAATATTTTATATATAGCAACTAATGCTTTTGAAAAAAGTAGTACCTCTAATCCTAATTTAGAATCAATAACATTAGGTAAAACTTGTAATGAGATTAAAACAAGAATTCGTTCTACAAGGTTAAATGGTTCACCAATAGTTTATCCTTGGTTATCAAGTACTAGTCCATATACAGCAACTGGTGTAACAATATATGGTACTGATGGTGTATGTGATAGTTATTAAAAATATAGAATTTAGTTTAACTAAGTTCTTTTCTTTTTATGAATAAAAATTATTTGCAAATAATGTATCATGTGATACAATTATAGTGTGGAGGAGTTATGATAGAAATTAAAAATGTTAGTAAGACTTATAATGGTAAGAAGAAGGCTCTTGATAAAGTAAGTTTTACAGTTAATGATGGGGAGATTTTTGCTTTTATTGGCCATAATGGGGCTGGTAAAACAACTTTGATTAAATCAATTGTTGGAATACTTGAATTTAATGAAGGAGATATTTTAATAAATGGTAAATCAATTAAAAAAGATCCAATTGCTTGTAAAAAAGAAATTGCTTATATTCCAGATAATCCTGATTTATATGAAAATATGAAAGCTATTGATTTTATTAATTTTATATGTGATATGTACGAGGTTAATAAAGAAGATAGAAATAAAAATATTAAAAAATATGCTGATATTCTAGAATTAAGTGATAATTTAGGAGATGAAATTTCATCTTTCTCTCATGGTATGAAACAAAAAGTTGCTTTAATTGCAGCCTTATCTCATGATCCTAAAATTTTAATTATGGATGAACCATTTGTTGGTTTAGATCCTAAGGCTGTTTATGATATGAAAAATATTATGAAAAGTATGGTTAAAGAAAACAAAACTATTTTTTATTCGACTCATATACTAGATGTTGCTGAAAAAATATGTGATAGGGTTGCTATTATTAAATCTGGTAAAATTGTTAAAGTAGGTAAAATGAGTGAGATAAAAGGTGATGAATCACTTGAACAAGTATTCTTAGAGTTAGGTGATAAATAATGCAATTACTATCTTTAATTAAAGCAAATTTCAGTGAAGGAATGAGTATTTTTAAAGTAGGAAAGGGGTCTAAACTTAAAAAAGCTTTCCTTACTATTATCTTATTTTCTTTAATACTTATATCATTTGGTTATTATGCTTATGAAATTGCAAGTGTTTTACATCAAGTTAATTTAACTTATATTGTTTTAAGTATAGCACTTACAACAGTTATGGTTACCTCTTTCATAGAAGGTATTTATAAAAGTCAAGGTATATTATTTGAAACTAGTGATAATGATTTATTATTTTCCCTGCCAATTAAAAAATCAACAATATTTTTTGTAAGAATTTTAAAATTATTAGTTTTTCAAATTTTATTTAATACGATGTTCTTGCTTCCTTGTATCTTGGTTTATGCTTATTTTGAAAACCCAGGAGTATCTTATTATTTATTATCACTTCTGATGTTAATTATTGCTCCTATTATTCCAACCGTATTATCATGTTTTATTGGTTATTTAATAAAATGTTTATCATCTAAATTTAAATCAAAGAAATTAATGCAAACAATTTTCTCTTTAATAATGCTTTTAGTTATTTATTTCTTATCGTTTTCAATGAATAATGTTGTTGATAATTTACAAAGCAATGCTATAAATATTAATAATACTTTAAGTAAAATTAACTTTGCTACTAATTATTATATTAATTTAATTAATAAATTTAATTTATTAGATTTTCTAAAACTAATTTTAATTAATTTTATACCTTTAATTTTATTAGTATATCTAGGTTCTATTTATTATTTTAAACTTATTTTTAATTTTAAAGAAACAAGAGTTAAACCTACTAAAAATAAAGTTTATGAAATTAATCCTAGTAGTCCTTTAAAAGCCTTAGTTAAAAAAGAATTTAATAAATATATAACAACACCTGTTTATATGATTAATACTTTATTTGGAGGAATTCTTCTACTTGTTATGACAATTGCTTTTTGTACTAATACAACAAGTTTAATTGATTTTTTTAATAAAAGTGAAGATACAAATATTACTATCTATATGGTATATAATTATTTACCTAAGATATTTTATGGAATGGTTTTATTTGGAGGTTTTACAACATCTATTACATCATCTAGTATTTCTATTGAAGGATCTAAAATAAATTTACTTAAAAGTTTACCAGTTGATATTAAAACAATTTTTAAATCTAAAATAATATTTTCTAATTTAGTTTTAATGCCTTTTATATTATTAAGTGATTTAATCTTTTTAATTAGTTTTAAAATAAATATATTAGATATAATATTCATTATACTAGCAAGTATTTTAGTTCCAATTTTAACATCTTTACTAGGATTATATATTAATTTATTAAAACCTAAAATGATATTTAAAAATGAAACAGAAGTTGTTAAACAAAGTATAGCTGTTGCAATATCAGTTTATACAGGAATTTTTCTTTTAGGTATATCACTTGGTTTATTATTTGTATTTAATACTAATTTAAATTTAGTAGTTATTTTAGAACTTTTGATTTACTTGTTATTAATATTTATGTTAATATATTTATTGAAAAGAAAAGGAGAACAAAAGTTTAAGGAAATAACGGTATGAAAAATTTTTTAAAAAGAAAAAAAATAAATAAAGATGCTTCAAAAATAATTGCTGATATAATTAAAAAGCAAGAAGAAATAGAAAAATTATCTAATGAAGAATTATTAAAATTAGATGATGAAAATGCAGTTGTTGTTAATTTTAATTTAAGAATTAATAAAAAATGTAAAGATGAAGAGAATTTATCAGTTTTAAATGACTTTGAAAAAGTATTTTATTTAGTATCAGCTTTTGAAACTGGTATTAAAGATGGTGGATTTGAATATTTCTTTTTAGAAGAAAAAGGAAATTATTTTAAAGAAACAATTAATTCTTTAAAAGAAATGAAATTAGATAGAATATTAAGTATTTATGAAAAAGTATTTAAAAAATTTGAAGATGCTAAAACAGATTATGATTTAAGAAAAGAATATTTCGATAAAAAAATAACTGATAGTTTTGAAGAAAAGATATTAAGAGCAGATGAGTTATTTTTAGAATTACCAAATAGTTATTTTGAACATATAAAATATGAATATATTAAAAATAATGAGGAAAAATTTAAATAGAAATGTTTAAATTTTTTTAATTTTAAAATTCATAGTTGAATAAAATAGTTAGGATGTTAAAGTATTCATATTATATTTTAGGAGGTAATATGAATATAAATGATAAGTGTATAAAACCTAAAAGACCTTGTCCAATTGTATTTCAAAGTTTAGGTGCAACAGGACCTACCGGACCCACTGGTCCAGCAGGATCTGGTGGTAATATAACTCTTACAATAGGAACTGTTACAACAGGTGCACCTGGAAGTCAAGCAGCAGCATCCATTACTGGAACAAGTCCTAATTTTCTTTTAAATTTGACTATTCCAGTAGGTCCAACCGGTCCAACAGGAGCAACTGGAGAAATAGGTCCAACAGGTCCAACCGGAGCAACTGGTGAAATAGGTCCAACAGGTCCAACCGGAGCAACTGG
>CADBSI010000095.1 GCA_902797275.1 uncultured Erysipelotrichaceae bacterium
ATTCTTGTCATATTCTTCCTCCAATTTTATTATAACAAAAAAATGTAGACCGTTTTTTTGTGTCTACATTTATCTTACAAGTTCAATTTTATTTTTCTTAGTTTTCTTGTGTAATGAAAACCCCCAGATAGTCTGGGGGTTCAGTTTAGCTTTAGCGATGAGTATTTAAAATAATTATTGAAAAAAAATAAACCTCCTTATATACTATATATTGCAAATTGCCAAATGCAAAATAGTAAGGAGGTAGATGTCCAATGGACATGAATAGTTTATCACATACAACGTGGAATTGCAAATATCATATAGTATTTGCCCCAAAATATCGTAGGAAAGAATTCTATGGTACAAATAGATTAGAGATAGGGAAAATAATAAGAGAATTATGTAAGTGGAAAGAAGTAAATATAATAACAGCAGAGGTATGTCCAGATCATGTACATATGTTTGTAGAAATACCTCCAAAATTATCTGTTTCGTCTTTCATGGGATTTTTAAAAGGAAAAAGTAGTATTATGATCTATGAAAGATGGGGAAATATGAAATTTAAATATAGAAACAGACAATTTTGGTGCAGAGGCTACTATGTTGATACAGTAGGAAAAAATGCAATTGCAATAAAAAAATATATAGAAAATCAATTATATGAAGATAGAATGGCAGAACAATTAACATTAGATAAAATTGACCCGTTCACGGGAAGCAAGAAATAATATGCAAATGGCAATTTGTATAGCGCTTTTAAGCGAGGCCATAACAAGGAGCCTTATAGGCGTTAGAGAAAATCCACCAGCTATGCTGGTGGATATTTATTTTTTATTTATTTTTTAACTCATCAACAGTTTTAAAAATAAATTCATTTATATTATCAAGTTTATTTTCAATATCTTCTAATAATATATATTGGTTTTTAAATCTATCTCTGTTGTGTTCTTTATATCTAATTTTAAAATAAGTATCACCATTTATATAATCAGTTAAAAAACGAATAGTTTGTTCATAAGTTATAATTTTTATAGATAATCCCATGTAGTTAATTTCATCATTAGTTAAAATATCATATGTTTCTTCTAAAAAACCTTTAAGGTATTCTTTAATTAAATCTTCATTAAAGAAGATCTTGTCTTTATCTTTTTCGTCTTCTAAAGCATTTGAACAAGCTGATCTAATTCCATCACCTATATCAAATAAAATAGATCCAGGCATAACCGTATCTAAATCTATTATAGCAATGCCTTCATTTGTTTCTTTGTCCATTAAAATATTATTTAATTTAGTATCATTATGGGTAGGTCTAATTGGAATACTCTTACCTAAATTATTCATAATTACACTACATTCTTTAAGTTTAGAAATTAACATAACTATTTCTTTTTCACATTTAAAAGCTCTTTTAGTTATATTATTTTCAATACTTTCAAGTAAATCATTAAATCTTTTAGGAGTATTATGAAAATCTTTTATAGTTTCATCTAATAAATTAATAGGAAAATCACTCAATAATTTTTGAAAGAATCCAAAGCTTTTTCCAACTTGATAAGCAAGAATTTTAGCATCTTTGCTATCATTAAACGAATCATAACTTATGCAATTTTCAATAAAATTATAAGCACGATAATATTCTTTTTCACCATCTTCATTTGTATAAGTGTATAAATTTTCATTATCTTTTGTTTTTATTATAGTTAAAGTTTTATGAGTTGTATCTTTCATTTTTTTAAGTTTATTTGTAATATGATTAGTAATAAGTTCTATGTTTTTCATAACTAAATATGGATTTTTAAAAACATTAGAATTTATTTTTTGAAGTAAGTATTTATTACTTTTATTTTTATCTTTATAAATAAGAATATAAGTTTTATTAATATTACCTTGATTATTTTCAGTTATAGTATCTAGACTTCCTTTAAAGTCAAAATTGTTTGCAATTTCAATTATTTTTTCATTCATTTTTATCACCAATATTGTTTGCAATTTCAATTATTTTTTCATTCATTTTTATCACCAATAAAATTATATATTAAAAAACAAAAAAAAGTCTAGCCTTTTTACAAATATATGATATAATTAACATGTATTCCTTGTGTGGCGGAACTGGTAGACGCGCACGACTCAAAATCGTGTATCTTTGATGTGTGGGTTCGATTCCCACCACAAGGACCATTTTTTTTGGAGATATATGAAAATATTTTTAATAATATTATTTATTTTTTTAACTGGTTGTTCTAAGCAAGAAGTAGTAGATGAAGTAAAAGGCGTGGAAAATAAAATAGAAGCATCTTCATATCAAGATAATAACAAAATTAAAATTAGCCTTTATACAACAAATACTAAGCATATAAAACAAACTGAGATTACAAGTAAATTTCTTTCTTTAAAAGATATTGGTACATTTACAGCTATTTTATCAAATGAAAATGTAGAAATAGGAAGTTGCAAAACTTTATATAAAAAATATGCATCGAGTTATGAAAATTTTACTAATTATAAAATAGGTTATGAAATAATAGTTAATTTAAAAGATAATACTAGTATTAAAGAAACAATTTTAAAACCAAAATATTTTACTGATTATTCTTTTAGTAATTATTTATATATTTGGTTATATGATGATATTAATACAACAGGATGGCATTCTCATATTGAAGAAAAAGATTATAATAATAATACTGTTATGTCAAGTATTAAATTAATGGCAACCGAGGATGGTAGTAATAATATAGAAAATATTTTAATAACCGTTTTTACCTATGACAATGATGATTTTGATTTAAATGGTAATTATCGTGGTATTAGTAAATCTACTTTAATAATTAAAAAAGGCAATTAATATTGTTTTTTTTTTTTTTTTTGCATAAAAAAAGCAATTAGAAAATCTAATTACTTATTTTTTTATCTATTGTAGAATTCAACTATTAATGATTCATCAATATCACTTGATAATTCATTACGTTCAGGTAATCTTACAAATTTAGCTGTATTATTATTAGCATCAAAGTCTAAATATTCAACTCTCTTAGTTTTATTTTCAAGAGCTTCTTTAACACATTTTAATTCTTTTGAATTTTCTTTTAAAGCTATAACTTGTCCAACTTTAACACGATATGATGGAATATCAACTTTCATACCATCAACAGTTATATGACCATGGTTAACTAATTGTCTAGCACCACGTCTTGTGTTAGCAAATCCCATACGATAAACTAAATTATCTAATCTACTTTCAAGAAGTTTTAAGAAATTTTCACCATGAATACCTGCAAGTTTTCCAGCTTCAACGAAAGTTTTATGGAATTGTCTTTCGTTAAGTCCGTACATGAATTTAACTTTTTGTTTTTCTTTTAATTGTTCACCATAGTTAGATAGTTTTCCTTGTTTTTTAGCACCATGCATACCAGGTTTGTATGGACGTCTTGCTAAATCTTTTCCATTTTCTAGGGTAGAAAAACCAACACTTCTACTTTTCTTAAAACTTGGTCCTGTGTATCTTGACATATTTTCCTCCTTCAATATTATTCATAAACATTGATATTTATTTCCTTTCTAGGGAGTTCTTTTTAATATTTTCACGACAATAACCATAGCTACTCATAATCCTAAAAAACACATTAAAAAAGATAATAAACTGGGTTATCAATTGAATATGTACTCATATTATATAGAAATATTAGTGCTTTGTCAATAACTTAAATGTAAAATAAATCAGATAAAAAATGTAAACTAAAATTATTATAAATAATACTGATTTACAAACTTAAACTAATTTGATATTATTAAATTATAATAAGAGGTTAATATGAAAATAGAATTTGTTTCTAATTTTAAAGAATTAAATTATCTTGAAAAAAGATATTATGTAGAAAAACTGATAAATAGTTATTCTCTCGAATTAATATTTTTAAATTTAATAGACGAAGTAGGAGTAATAGAAACCTTTAAAATAATAAATGATTTAAGTAAAACACATTCTTATAAAGCAAAATACAAAATAAAAAAAATAGAACTAGCTTCTTTTTTAATAAATATTTTAGTATCTCAAAATAAAAATAAAGAATTAGTAGAATATTTAGATTATTTAGATTTAAAAACTTTAAAAGCAATTGTTGTCTATGAAACTAAAAATGAAACAGTTTTTTCTAAAACAAAATTATGTAAAAATTTATATAATGAATACCAAATATCTAAATCTAAAAGAGTAATTAATTATAATGATTTAATGAATAATACTAAAAAAGTATTAAAAAAAGAATTAGGTCCTAAAACTAAAATAGGAGTTGGTACTACTATATTAATTATAGTTTTATCAGTTGCTTATTTATTAGTAGGTTCGTTGTATACAATTATTTTTTATTATAATAATCATGTATACCCAAACACTTATATAGATAATAAATCTATGGATGGTGAAAGAATAAGTGATATTAATAGTTATTTAAATAGTTTAGAAACAGATTTAACTAAAGAAATTTCTTTTACAAATGTAAATGATACTTTTACTTATTCTTATAAAGATATAGGTTTATTAGTTAATACTTCTTATTTAAAAGAAGAAATAAATAAATATAAAGAATTAAATGGTTTTTTGAAACTAAAAGAAATATTTTCTAAAGAAGAAAGGAGACTAACTACTAGTTATTCTTTTGATGAAAAAAAATATCAAGAGTTTTTAAATAAATTGCGTAGTGATTGTGAAACTAAAGAGATTAAAGAAAGTTTTAAAGTTGTAAATGGTAATATTAATTATCAAAAAGGTATAAATGGTTTTAAATTAAAAACTGATGATTTAGAAGAAAAAATAATTACTAATCTAAAAGATAATTTAGATACACCTATTAATTTAACAGGGGAAGTAGTTGAAGTTAGCAATATTTTATCTAGTATAAATAGTAAAGTTTCTACTTTTCAAACTACTTATTTAGAAAGTCAGAGAAGAAGTTTAAATATAAGAAGGGCTGTTAGTAAATTAAATGGTACAATTGTTTATCCAAATGAAATATTTTCTTTTTATAAAGCAGTTGGTCCTTATAATAGTAAAAATGGTTATGTTTTTTATGGAGAATATGTAGGAAGTGGGGTATGTCAAGTATCGACTACTATTTATAATAATCAATTACTTCTTAATCTACCAATTGTTTCTAGAGCTAATCATGGAGCAATGGTTCCTTATGTTGATTATGGAATGGATGCAACTGTATATAGTAATACTACTGATTATAAATTTAAAAATAATACTAAATACCCAATTTATATAGAAGCAACAGCAAATAATGGTGTTTTAACTATTTCTTTCTGGTCAAACAAAAATATAATAGAAAAAGGATATAGTTATAAACCAAGATCAGTTAAAATTGGTAATCTTGCTTATAAAACTTATTTAGATACATATTATAATGGAGAATTAGTAAAAAGTACTTATTTAAATTCAAGTTATTATTATAAAGGAAAATAAAATGGATGATTTAAGATTAGAGATAGAAATTTTAAAACAACGGGTTGAAAGATTAGAACAAATAGAAAATAGAAGAAGAATAAGTAGTTTAATAAAAACTTTTATTGTAATTATAACTTTAGTATTTATTGGTTTAGAATTTTATAAATATTATCAAAAAGTAGCTGAATTTGTAAATCAATTTAATAAATTATTTTAATTTCATGAAAAATTCATCTTTATTTCATGATAATTTCATATTTGTTTATTAGAATTATTAGTGAAAGGAGGGATAATATCGAAGTAAAAATAATAGGTTCTGATACCCCTGAAGGGACAAAAGTAAAAAATGATTTGAAAAAAATTGCTAAAAAGCAAAGACTTGATATTTCTATATTAGAAATAAATGATGAAAAGAATATAAGAAAATATAAAGTACTACAAACTCCTACCTTAATTATAAATGATGAATATAAATGCGACAAAAAAATAGATTATAGTATTTTAAAACGGTTAGTTGCATTTTATTCATAGAAAAGACCACTTTTTAGTGGTTTTTTTGTATAAAATTGTAAAACTAGTTTTATTAATTAGCATTATTTTATACAATAATCTTGGGTGATGGATTATGAAATACGGATTATTATTTAGAAAATTAATAGTGGAAGGTGTATGTTATTATCAACTTATTAATAAAATTAAAGGAGAAAAAGATGTTAATAATACTATTAAAATTACGGAGGGACCTTATTTTAATTTAAAAGTAGAGAATTATGAAAATTCTGAAGAAGTTTTAGTTTATAAAGAAATAGAAAAAGATATTTATGATAATCTTACTATAGAACAACCTTTATATTTTAAATATAAAGATGGTAGTTTTAAAGAACTAGAAAATTGGTTTTTACAATATAATATTAGTAGATGTTTTTATCAACAATATCATGATTTTAAATTGTGTCCTGAATATGATGTTTTAAGTATTATTAATACAGCAAGAGCTACTTTAAAAAAGAAAGTATTAGGTCAAGAGGAAGTAATAGATAAAATATTATGTAAAATATATAATAACAATATTCTTATTAACTCAGATTTAGAAAAAGATGAAATAAGTAAACATAAAAGTAATATTTTAGTAATTGGTCCATCAGGTTGTGGAAAAAGTTTAATTGCTGATAAAATAGAACAAAGTTTAGGGCCAATACCGATTATTAGATGTGAATTAACAGGAAATTATCGAAATGATATTTCAGAAATTGTTAAAAATTTATTATATGCAGCGGAAAACAATCCTTATTTAGCAATGCAAGGAATTATAATATATGATTTAACTCCTGATAAATTTAAAATTGATTTTTTAGATGAAAATGAAGTTGTTAATAATTATGTGGAAGAATTAAAAGATTTATTAAAAAGTCAAACAATAATGTTTTCTTATCAAGATGAACCAGCAATTTTTGATATTTCCAATTTAACTCATTTATGCTTTGTAAATATGCCTTATGAAAAAACTAAAGAAGAAAATAGTATCTATTATAGTAAAATTGCTTCAGAAGATTTCTTTGATATATGTTTAGATGATATGTTAGTTCCAAATTACTTTGATTCTGAAATTATTTATATGAATGAAATGACTAAAAGTTTAGCTTTAAATATTTTAAAAGATAAGGAAACATCACCTTTATATACTTTAAAGCAGTTGTATGAAAAAGAAGGAAAAACTTTTCATTTTTCAAGAAATTTTATAAATGCTTTAATAGATAGAGGCTTAAGTTTAAATAAAGGTTTTCTTGGAATAATGGAAATAATTAAACATCTTCAAAACTCTAAAAAATGTTTAACTAAAGATATTTATTTTACCAAAGAAGATATAGATAAATTAAAAATAGGTTCAGTTATTTATCAAGAAGATCTAGGAGAGTTTGATAAAGAAAAAATAAATAATTTGATTCAATCTGATTTAAAAGTTGATGTAAAAAATAGAAAAATAAATAATTTAACTGTATTAGATACAATTAATAAAATAAAAGAAAATATTAAAGGTCAAGATGAAGCTATATTTATTTTAGTAAATGCTTTTTATAATCATATTTTTAATAAAAATAAGGATTTAAGTTATAATGAAATGAAACAATTAAAAGAAAATGTATTATTTATTGGCTCAACAGGGGTTGGAAAAACAGCAATTGTTGAAGAGTTAGCCAGAATATTTAATATGACTTATGTAAGAGAAATAGCAACTAGATATTCTCAAACTGGTTATGTTGGTTCAAGTGTTGATGACATGTTAGAAGATTTAGTAAATGCTTCAAACGGAAACATGAAAAAAGCTCAGTCAGGAATACTTTATATTGATGAAATTGATAAAATAAATAAAAAAGATGGGGCTAATTTTGACATGGGACTTGCTGTTCAAAATGATTTATTAACTTTAATAGAAGGTGATAACAGACAAGTTGAAACTAAAGATAAACAATATAAATTTTCATTTGACACAACTGGTTTATTTATAATTGGAACAGGAGCCTTTGATGGCTTAGAAAAAATAAAAGATAATAGAATAAAAAAAGCTAGAAAAGGTGAAACAATTGGTTTTAAAGAAATAAAAGAAGATAAAAAAGCAGATGAAAATATAACTAATCAAGATTTTTATGAATATGGGTACGATAAACAATTTATTGCAAGATTTTCTCATAAAGTAAAATTAAATAATTTATCTGAAGATGTTATCTATGATATAATTTCTAATTCTAAAACTGGTTATATAAACTTATGTAAAAAATCATATGCTCAAAGTGGAGTTATTATAACTCTATCAGAATCATTTAAAAAATCTTTAGCTAAAAAAGTTTCAGAACAACTTGAAGGAGCAAGAGGTATTAAAACTATATTTGCTAGAATAAAAAATGAAATAGATAAAAATAATCAAGATGGATTATTAGAAAAAGTAATAATAGATGAAGATGCTTTAACTGATTTGAATAATATTACTTATATAAAGAAAAAAGCAAAAACCTATAAAAAAAAGTAATTTATTTAGTAAATGTTTTTATGTACTAAAGTATTTTTAGCTTTTAACTTCAAAAGTTTTATATATAAAAAAGTGTTAATTTTATCTTAATTAGAAAAAAATTAAAAAAATTTTAAAAAATTTTTTGCTTTGATTTTTTTCTTAAAAGTAAAATTTGTAAATATTATTTTTTAAATAAAGAAAATTACTTATAGCAAAAAAGAATTTTTCTTTATTTTTTTATTTAAAATAAGAATTTAAAAAGCAATTTCAAGATTTGCTTTTTTTGATATTA
>CADBSI010000096.1 GCA_902797275.1 uncultured Erysipelotrichaceae bacterium
AGTTAATAAAACATTTATATTTCCAGCCGTTTCAATACCTACTAATTTTCTTACCAAGACATTTTCTTTTAACATTTTTTTCATATTGCTTGATAAAACTAAAGTTATCATCATAGGTAATCCTTCAGGAACAGCAACAACTATTATAGTTACACTTAAAGTAAGAGAATAAATTAAGTAATCAGCCATTAATCTGAAATTAGTAATAGTTTCTTTAATTAAAACTAAATCATAGTTATTACTAATTACAATTTTTGAATATAAATAAGCAAGTGTTACCAGAATTGCTCCAATATAACCAATTTTACTTATTATCTTGGCTAAATCTACTAATCTTGTTTTTAAAGGACTAGTTGGTTCTTTTTCAGTTAATTCTAAAGCAATTTTACCATAAAGGGTAGAGGAACCAATATTTGAAACTTGCATCTCTCCATAACCAGAATAAATAGTAGTACCACGGTATAATTTATTATTATCATTTACTTTCCCTGTTAAACTATATTTTTTAGCTTCTTTAGTTTCTCCATTTAACATTGATTCATCTACTTCTAAATAACCTTTTATAAGTACACCATCAGCAGGTATTTTATCACCTGTTTCAAGAATAACTAAATCATTTTTTACAATTTCACTGATAAGTATTTCTTGAACACAACCATTTCTTCTAACTTTACTTTTTAATTTTAAAGAATCTTCTTGTAATTTAGTAAAAGCTTTTTCTGATCCATACTCTGAAATAGTAGATATAAATGTTGCAAGTAAAATAGCAATAAAAATGCCAATAGTTTCATAGAAGTCAAAGTCTTTAAATAAAAAAATAGTTTTAACAGCAAGAGCAATTAATAATATTTTAATTATAGGATCTCCAAGAGATTCTAATAATAAATTTAAAAATTTTTTTTGTCTTTTTATTTCTAATTCATTAGTACCAAATTCTAATTTACTTTTATTTACTTCTTCACTGGTTAGTCCTTTATCCATTTTTTCCTCCAGTAAAGTCTATGATAATAATAAAAAAAGATACTAAATTGTATCTATTTTAACATATTCTTAATCTCAGTCAAATCTTTTAAAATCTTTTTATTAGATAAATGCTTTACTTCATCATTTTCATATCTTGGTATAAAGTGAACATGGAAATGACGAATTTCTTGACCATATTCTAAATTAGTTGATAAAGTAAGACCAATACAATTAAGTTTTTCTTTATAAGTTTTATATAACATCTTACTAATTTTATTAATTTCTAGTAAAGTATCATTATCTACTTCAAAGATATTTTCAAAGTGCTTCTTTGGTATAATTAAAGTATCTCCATTAGTAGTAGGATTAATATCTAAAAATACAAATAATAAATCATTTTCATAGATTATTTCACTCTTGATTTCTTTATTAATTATTTTGCAAAATAAACAATCAATTTTCTTTTTATCTAAAAGTTTATCAATATAATTAATTACACTCATTCTATCTTCATGAGTATCATATATCATTTTTTTACCAAAATAGTAATTTTTATAATATTCATTAAGTCTTTCAATATCATTATCTCTAGATATTAAATCTTCTTTTTCTATAAGTAAATCTTCTTCATCAAAACTTTCTAATCTTTTAATTGAAGTTTGATTAAGAGAATAATTTAATTTATATCTTTGGTAAG
This sequence comes from uncultured Erysipelotrichaceae bacterium, assembly GCA_902797275.1. GTDB lineage: Bacteria > Bacillota_I > Bacilli_A > RF39 > UBA660 > RUG591. Next base: position 1,661 of record CADBSI010000096.1, read on the forward strand.
AAAGATAACTATATACATCAAGATTACTTATAAAACCTCTATGATATTTCATTTCATATTCATTTATTCCTTGATTATCAAGAGTATCTATTTCTTTTTTTAATTTATCAGTTAATTTAACATTACAGATATTTAATTTTTCATAATAATGAATTAAAACACTTAAACTTAATTGATTATCAATAAAAACCAAAGGTTTATAATTTAAAAGTTTTTTAGCTTTACTAATATCAAGTTTTTGTTTATCATTTTGATAATTCTTGAATTTATGTTCAGATATTTTTTTCTCATAACCTTTCAATATTTGATTAAGACCTCCAACTAAATAATTAGTCATAACGGTATCACTTAAAGAAGTACCACTTCCTATATTAATTATTTCAAAGTTATCTACTTTATCAAAATATTTAAGAGCTTTTAAAAGATAATTAATTAGATCATCTATATAGATATAATCTCTTGGAACATTTCCTTCATATTCAAAACCAAGAACTGGTTCATTCATATAAAGTTTATTTAATATTTCATATAAGAAAGTATTAGGTAATAATCCTTCTCCATAAGGAATACCAATTCTTAAAATAAGAGATTTAACTTTACTATCAATTAAAATATCTTCATTAGTTTTAATAGCTTTACTATAATTATTACTATTTTCTACAATAGGATCAGTTTCACTTAAAACTTTTTTATCTACCATATCATAAATAGCAGAAGATGAGCCTAAAATAAATTTAATATTATCTCTTTTTACATATTTTAAAACATTTTTTAAACCTTTATTTAAACTAGTATAATCATTTTCTAAAATAGAGTAGTAGTCATGAGCCATATTAGCAAGAAAGATTACATAATCTATTTTTTCTTCAAATACAAAATTTAAGTTATCTTTACTAATATCAAGTTTATAAAATTTATAATTATCATTTTTTAAAATATGACTTTTTTTAACTTTTCTTGTAAAATTTTCATCTACATTATACCTATCATCTTTACTTAAATTATCAATTACAATTACTTTATCATTATATTTAACTAGTTCTTTAGCTAGATTATAACCAACAAAACCAAGTCCTCCTATAATTAAATATGTCATATATTATTCCTCCAATTCGTATTTATTATAGCATGAAATATAATTTAAATATTATTTTTTCAATTAATTTATTAATATAATTTTTAAAATTATATGATTACTATAAAAAATACATATCTAATGTATGTATTCTTTATAAATGTTTTTCTTTTTCTTTAACGTTGTCATTTAATGAATTCATAGTATTTAATTGTTGTTTTAACATCATTAATTGTTCTTTTGATAACAACGAAATAAATCTTTCACTTAAAGATTCATATTTGTAATCAAAATCATCTGAACTTTTAACAAGTACTATAGTAGGATGTTCAGGTTTATCAAAAGTGTGAGCAGCATTAGCAATACCACGATTTATATGTTTGCTTTCTTTATCATTTTCATCTTTATAATGAATATGAGAATGTTTTGTAGTCTTTTGATTTTCAAAGTTATAAACATTCATTGTTGAGCCATCACCTGGTACTTGTACTTGCATCCTTCCATCTGACAAAGATATTTGAATTTTGATATTTCTTGAATTGTTAATTCTATCTTTTTTTCCCATGTTTTTTTCCTTTCATTTTATATCTAAACACAATTTTTGTGTTTGATAACTTTTTAATAATTTTTTATTTTGTTCTTCTGTTTTAGTAAAACCATAAAATATATTTTCAAAATTATTTAAATTATATTGTTCTTCTAGAAATTCTTGATTTAGTAAATTGTGATATAAAAACTTAATTTGTGAACAAGGAAGTATTTCTCCATTTGTGATATACCCGAGTGTTAAATAATATATTAAATTTTTTTCTGCATTTTCTAAATCAAGTTCTAATTCTTTATTTTGATTAGCAAAGTTATAAATAAATAGTCCGGAACTTATATTTGCATCTATTTCATCAGGAAATAAGTTATGAAAATATTTTTCTCTTTTATTGGCTATTTGTTTTAAATAAGAACTTATATTTAAAATATCATTAATTGTAATATTACTTGTTTCAGTTTTTGTTTTAAATTGCAAAATATGTTTAATTTCATGAAATAATAAAGTTAAAAATTCTATTATAATTATTTCTTTTTTTAAAAAATTCATATTATATGCCAATTGCATTTTTTCTAAATAATTTTCATTTATTGTTATTGAACAATGGTTAGGATCAAAAAATCCGTTTGCTAATAATTGCTTTTCAAATATTATTTTATTTGCGTATTTTTTAATATCTAAGTTTTCTAATATATAATGTATATATTCAATACTTTTTTTACTACTGAAATTATTTTGCTTTAAATATGAATAATAACTTAATAAAATATTATTTAATTCTTTATCTAAATTAAAGTTAAAAACTTGGATCATATTATATATTTTTTCTCCTCTTTAAAACAACTATTATTTTATTTATCTTTCTTATATCAGGCAAATTTTTTATGTAAAAAAATGTAAAAAATCAAATTTTTACATTTTATATTCATTTTCTATCTCTTTTAAATAATTTATTAAATCATCTTTATAATTACTTTTTAAACAATAATTAATAGATGCTTTAATATAACCAGTTTTACTACCTATATTAAAATATTTATCATCAATAAGATAACATTTAACATCTTTAAAATTTAAAAGAGAATGGGGTAGATATAATTCTTTGTTAGCATAAGTTGTTAATTTATTTTTAACTTTAAAGATTTTTTTATTTAAAAGCATTCTACCTATTAAAATAACTTTACTAGATTCTTCTAATTTAGTAATACCAATTAAATTAAAATCATTATCATATTTAATTAAACCACTTTTAGGTAAATTATTAATTTGTTTAACAGTTATAATCATATTATTATTAAATTCATCTATTAGTCTTTTAGTAAGAGGAACTGGTGAATCTATTAGATCATCTCCATACATAACAATAAAGTTATCATTTTTTATATAATTTCTGGCTGAATATAAAGCTCCATATGATCCTTTTAAGGTTTCATAGACATAGATAAATTTCATTTCTTTAATTATTTTTTTAAGTTCTTTTAAAGTATTTTCTTTTTCTTTATTACCTATAATAAAATTATCTAAATAAGTATCATTTGAAAAATAGTTTTTAATTAAGTTTTTATTTCTTTTAGTTACAACAAA
>CADBSI010000097.1 GCA_902797275.1 uncultured Erysipelotrichaceae bacterium
CTGAACTTAGAAAAGTTCTTACTTTAAGAAGAAAAGAACCTCCTAAAAGAATATAAAAATATAAAAAAATGTTATTTTGTAACATTTTTTTCATTAAATAAGAGTTTTTTAACACCCTTTAAAATTAATTTTTTAGTATTATCATCTATGTCTTTAACTCCTATTAAGAGAATAGAAAATTGTTCAAAATTCATTTTCTTGAAATCACTTACTTTTTTAACCTTGCATTTTTCTAGTAATTTAAAAATAGTTTCAATCATTTCTTTTCTTTTCTCTATATCAAATTCTTTTAAAAAGTTTAGAGATCTTGTATTTAAATCTTTACTATTTTTGGTTAATTTATCTTCTAAGAAGAAATTACCAAATACTTCCCAGGAATTACAATCATGTTCCAAGATACTAAAATTGTTAGATTTAACAATTTTTTCTATTTTAGGTTGATATAGAAGAGTTCCAACATAACTATCTCCTGGCATATATAATTTTATTTTGTTTTCAATTTCTTTATATTCTTTAGATTTAAAAATATCAAGAGTTACTCCAGGACCATCATTACTATAAATAGTCTTAATTTTTTTCTTAATGTTATTTTTAGCATACATTGAAGCAACAACAGCAAGGTTTCCTCCTTTAGAATGTCCTCCTACATAAATAGTTTTATATTTACTAGTACTTGTTTGATTAAGATAATTAATAGCATCTTGCATAGATAAAGTAGGAAAATTATAACAAATTTCAAAGTTTTCTTTCCAACCACTCATACTACTATCCGTTCCTTCATAAGAAATATATAAAGTTTTACTATCTATTTGAATACTTAATACTCCAAATTGTTTAACATTACTTACTTCTTTAACATAATTAAATAAATAACAATTACTATAACGTTTACTATCTTTAATAATTTTAATATTTTCAATTATTCCATTTATAAAAGTAGTATCATTATCTTTATTATTACTATTTAAATATAAATTAATAGCTTCATTCATACTAATTTTTTTATTAGTTATAATATTTTTAAAATTTAAATAAGATAATTCAGAAAATAAAATATTATCTATTTCATTAAAACTAACTTCTTTAAAACTAGTATCTTTATAAAATTTTAAATAATCTTTAATTAAATACACATTACCACCTATTATAGTATATCAATTATTATTAGATTTTTCTACTGTTTTCTTGACACCTCCCCTACTTTTTTCTATAATATAGGCAAATAAAAGGAGTAGTTATGAATAAAATAACTTTAAAAAAAGAACCAACTCTTCTTAAATTAAAAGATTTTTCTACAATCAATTTTTCTTTAATATTTAAAACTGATTATATTGAAGATAAAATACTTTATCCTGAATTAATTAATAGATTAATCATAACCTCTTGTTTTGATTATAAAACAGGTCAATTATTTAGCGAAGCGTTTGTTGATAATTTAGCAATTTATTATGAAATGTATGAAATAAGAAAACCAGATGCTGTTTATTTAGAATTTCAATTTACTTTGCCTAATCCTAAAGTATTAAAAGATTATGACTTAAAATCAGCTTTTTCTTTAATTATGAATTCTATTTTAAAGCCAAATACTGATGGTGATAAATTTACTGATTATGCTTTTAATCATGAAATAAATTACTTAAAAGATTATTTTAAAGATTTTAAAAATGATTATTATGATTTGATATATGGCTTGTTTTATGAAGCGATTAATCCTCGACTTCGTAGTGATTTTCGTATTTTTCATCTTGATACTTTAGATAAAATTACTTCTAAAGATATATATTCTTATTATAAAGAAAATGTTTTAAATAATTCAGGTTTATTATATATTCAAGGTGATCTTACAAGAGAAGAAGTTAAAGATTTAACAAGTGATTACTTTGTTATAGATAAAGAAAAATTAATTGTTCCTAGTAATTATGATTTTTTAAAACCTAGAAAGACTACTCAGTTTGTTGAAAAAAAATTTCCAATTACTACTAGTATTTTATATCTTGGTTATATAAAAGAAGATATGGTAGAAAATGATTTAAAATATTTAATTTTACTAGATGATATTTTAAGTTTATCGGCTGGATTATCACCTTTATATAAAAAACTTAGAATAGATAATAATTTAATTTATGATGCTTCTTCTCGTATTGATAAAGATTATGGTATTTTAGAAATTTCAGTTTCTTTAAATGTATCTAAAAAAGATATAGTTTTAAAACTAATTGAGGAGTGTTTTCAAGAATTACAATATAAGAATAATTTAAAAAAATATGTAGATGAAGCAATTAATAATTTTAAACTTTTTTTAAAAAGACATGCCGAATATAGACAAGATAAAATGTCTGATAGAATTTCCAAAGATTTAAAATTAGATTCTTACTCTGCTTCTGATTTAAAAATGTATCAAGAAGTAGATATAGATTTATTTGCTAATTATATATCTAAGTTAAAATTAGATACTATTTATTTAGCTGAAGGAGAATTAGATGAAAGAAATTAAAGTTATTACTTTAAAAAACGGTTTAAAACTTGTTTTATTAAGAAATACTACCATGCGTTTTTATTATTTTGATATTTTAATTAAGTTTGGTTGTATAAATGATGAAGTATTAGTTAATCAAGAAAAAATAAAGATACCAACAGGATGTGCTCATTTTTTAGAACATATTTTACTTGAGAAAAGTAAATATGGTAATTTATTTGAAGTATTTGCAAGAGATGATACAAGATTTAATGGTAGAACTTATTATGATCATACTGATTATTATATTGATTGTGTTAAAAATTTTAAAACTAATATTAAAAAATTAATAATTGCTTTACATGATAAAAAGTTTAAAGAAGAAGATATTTTAACTGTTAAAGAACCTATTAAAGAGGAAATTCAAGGAAATTTAAAAAATGATCTTAATAAATTA
>CADBSI010000098.1 GCA_902797275.1 uncultured Erysipelotrichaceae bacterium
ATTCCTATTGTAAGTACTAATATTGCTATTATACTTAAGGTTATTATTATTTTTTTGTTTTTCATTTAAAACTCCTTTACTATTGAATATTTGCCCCTTTATTCTAATATAATTTTATTTTAACACTTTTTTTATTTATTATAAAGTATTTTCTTGTCTTATAAAATCGTATTATGTGGACTATTAAAAAACATGATTAAAAATTACAGATATACTGTAAACTTAATCATGTTATTAAGTATCATTTATTTGCTTGATTTCCTTTCTATATAAGGAATTATAGGGTATTTCTACCTCCCCCCCCCCATGTAAAGTTTTGTAAAGTTGGAGTTTGATTAGTTGTAAAGTAATTATTCATAATTTTCATTTAATCAACTCCTTTTTAAAATTTTTATATTTTGTATCTTTTATTTTTTTTACTCTTTAATGATAACAAACATTTATTATTTATTCAAGACTTATTTTGATTTTTTCTTTTTTTTCTTTTTAAAATATGTTATAGTTTAGTTGGAGGTAATATGAAAGAATTTTTAGAAACTGTTAATTTTATTAAAAGTAAGGTTAAAGATATTCCAAAGATTGCTATTGTTTTAGGATCAGGACTTGGTTCTTTAAGTGATGATGCAACTGATAAGATAGTTATTCCTTATAAAGATATTCCAGGTTTTCCTATTTCAACGGTTCCAGGTCATAAAGGTGAATTAATATTTGGTAAATTAGAAAATGTTCCTGTTATTCTTATGAATGGAAGGTTTCATTATTATGAAGGATATGATTTAAAAACTACAACTTATCCTATTCGTATTTTTAAATTACTTGGCGTTGAAACACTTATTTTAACTAATGCTGCTGGAGGAATTAATCTTAACTTTAAAAAAGGTGATTTAATGATTATAACTGATCAATTATCATTTTTTGCTGAAAGCGTTTTAAGAGGACCTAACTTAGATGAATTTGGAGAACGTTTTATTGATATGTCTAATACTTATGATAAAGTTTTAACTGAAAAATTAAAACCAATTATGGAAAGAATTACTGGTAAAGTTAATACAGGAGTTTATGCTTATATGAAAGGGCCTACTTATGAAACACCAGCTGAAATTAGAGCTTTACGCATTTTAGGTGCTGATGCTGTTGGTATGTCAACTGTACCTGAAGCTGTTGTTAGCCACCACTGTGGGATTAAAACAGTTGGTATTACTTGTATAACTAATATGGCTGCCGGTGTTGAAAACGAAGTATTAAGTCATGAAGATGTAAAACTAACTGCTCTTAAATGTGAACAAAACTTTAAGCAAGTAATTAAAGAATTCATTAAAGAGTTATAAAATAAATATTTTTATTTTTATAATACGCATAATTAATATTAATTAAAGATAGATTATTATCTTTAATTTTTTTATCTAACCATTCCCTAGTTTTATTAATAGAAAATAAATTATCTTTAATAACCTTACCATCTACTATAATACTAATTGGGTACTCTCCTATAGTATTTTTAGGTATTACTATCAAATTATTTCCCTTTTTAATACAATAATCAACCATACCTGGATTATTAATACCTTTTTTCTTTAAACTAAATAATAAATTATTATAAGTCATATTTTCTTTTATTAAATTATTAAAATTAATAATACCTCGGTTAATTAAAATATTATTTTCTTTAATAGTTTTATTTTCTAAAAATAAATATAAATAATAACTTATAATAACTAATATATATAATAAAAAAGTATATATTATATTTAAATTAGTATATAAACTATATAAGTCTATATTTAAAATAATAATTAATATTATTATTTCTAAAATAGTTATTTCTTTTAATTTAAATATATACAAAGTACTAAATATTAAAATTAAATAAAATAAAAACTTTAAAATAAAATAAAACATGTTATCACCTAAGATATCATGTTTTATTTTTCTTATTTTATTCAGTTTTTTTTACTTTTTTAGTTGTTTCTTTAATTTCTTTTTTCTCATCAGTTAATTTATCTTTTACTATTAATAAAATATTAGCAAGACTTAAACCATATATCATTACTTTAATAGATGCCATTTGATCTGAAAAATAATTAAAGTTTATATTATAACCATATTTATGCCATAAGAACATATTTTGATCAAATAAAGCTCTATAACAGAATACTGATATTACTAACATAACTAAAAATGAAGTTATGTTAAAGTAAATATTATTTTTAACTGTTTTTATATTTAAAAAACTATTTATAAGAGAGAATATTATAAGTAAGATAAATGGAATAACTACTTTTAAGAATTCCATTAAATTAGCTCCAAATAATTCTTTATCTAATCTTTTAAACATAAAGATAACAATATATAAAGTACCAACAAAAATAACTGGTAATAGAATATTTTTTAAAATATAAAATAATTTATTTAATATTTTAGTCATTATTATTACCTCCTTCATTAAGTACTTCTGATAAGGTTAAAACCATTTTAGCAAATTCATTATAAGAAGATGCTATTATATTATAATCTGATAATAAGTTATTTCTTATAGTAGCTGATGATATATTAGTATTAAAATAATAACTACTATTATTTTTTATTTCGTCAAGAGCAAACATAGTTTGATTTGATAAAATATTAACATTACTTTGAATTAAAGATCCTAGATTTTTATAAATAGTTGGAATATCTTTTTCATTTAAATAACTTAAATGAGTAGCATAACAAACATTTAAAATATTAGATTGAAAAGCCTCTCCTAATTTATAAACATCATATGAATTTAAAGTTTGATTAGTTTGTAAAGTATATAAAGTACCTTCACTTTTTAAGATATTTCTACAAGTACTAACTTTATTATATAAATCTCTTCTTACTTTATCATCTGATCTTTTATACTTACTTAAACTTGTATCTAAAGCTTGAATTGTATTTCGATAACTTGTATATTTTATTTCATTATCAGCAACATAGATGGGAGTTTTTATTTCTTGACTATGATAATAATTAATCATGAGATAAAAACTTGCTATCATGAAAGTAAAACCAATAATTGTATAAATAATAATATTTAAATAATCACTTAGAAATTTTTTCATAAATCACCTATATAACTTTCTTTAAAACAACACGATAATGGTAATGTTTATTATACCAATCTTCATTTGTATCATGAATATAAATTCTTAATTCATAAGAATTTGCATCTTTTCCATTTACACTTCTTGTATCTAAAATATTATCTTTGATATTAGATAAATAATCTTCTTTTTCTACTTTTCCATTTACTTTTAATTGATATTTCAATTGACTACGATTTAATAAGGTTTTAGAAGAACATCCATCATTTATACTATTAAGAGGTAAATCTTCTATATATAAGGTATATGTTCTTTTAGTATTACCTAAATTAGATATTTTAAAACTATAAGGTTGAACATTTAAAACATCTTTATCATCTATGTTTTTAGCATCAGCATCATAGACGTTTTTTCCATTGTCAATTAAAATTATATCACCTATTCTTGTTCCTTCAGCTGAAGTTATATAATAACCTCTTCCTATTTGTAAAAAGTATAAATACCAAGAATAGGTTCCTATTATAAGAAATATAACTAAAATTAAAGAACCAATTATTAATAAAACTTTATTTTTCATCTCTATACCTCTTCTTTTTCTTTGTACTCATATTTTTAACTAATTTCATGATATCAAAGGTAATAATACCAACACATGGAACAACGATAGCAATAATCCAACCATAAGCTTGTGATAAGAAATATTGAATATAACCAATCTTTGGTATTTTCATAATTACTTTGCCATATATTTGATCTTTTGAAACTGCAAGTTCATCAGCTGAATAGTTATTATCCCCTTTAAAAATATAAACTTTATTACCTGTAGAATCTATATTAGTTCCAACAATTCTATGAGTTATCATTTTACCCGGGTATTTAGGATTTCTAGAAAAATAAGTACAAATATCTCCTACTTTCAAATCATCTGTTCTTTTTATTAAAATTGCATCTTGTACTTTAATGGTTGGTACCATACTAGGAGATACAATTACATAAGCTCCAAATAGAGGTGGCTCCCAATGACCTGAATTAACATTTTTAGTAACATCTATATAATAAGCTAAGAATAAAAAACCAATTAAGACTAAAATTACAATTATTGAATTCATGATAATAGTTGTAATAAAATTTAACCACCATTTTATCTTTTGCCAAGTAGTTCTTTCTAACGTACTTTCCATAATTCACCTACTTTGCAGTTCTTGCATATGTATTTACCTTAACTGAGAAAGTTTTATTAGAAAAGTTTTCATCTACTTTTGCATCTTCACTTACCCACATACGCATAACAAAATTTATTTTTTTATTTTTAACATCATTAGGACTTACTTCTCCTTGATATATTACTTTACCTGAAACTTCATTATATTTACTATCTTTATAATCAGTAAATACTTTTATTTTATTATTTGGTTTATAAGAAAACTCAACATCATTATCGTTTTTCTGTAAATATAATTTTACATAACTAGGATCTAAAGTATTATTCTTATCAGGTACAGCTGTTAATTCATAATAAACTCCAGCTGTTTTAGATCCTACTAATAAAGAAAATTCATATACATAACTTTCTCCTTTAAAAAGTTTTCCTACTTCATCCTTCGTTGGAAATTGATTAATTAAATAAATTCCATTTTCTGTAGTAGAATTTTTTTCAGTATAAGTTATTATATATTTATCTTTATCATTATTAGGTTTAGGACTTGGTTTATTGTTATCATCATCTTTTTTATCATCATCTTTTTTAATAATTGAAATTAACGTATTAATAGTTTGATCACCAGATATAAAATTAATAGCTGAAAATGATATTCCCAGTGCAAATAAAACGGCAAATGTTGTTAAAAAAATTAAAATAATTGGATGTTTTCTTTCATCATAATTAACATAATAATCTATTTCTTTTTCATCTAACTCTTCTTTAAACTCATTTTTAGGAGTTTTTTTATCGTCCATTTTAAATACCTCCGTATATTAATATAGTACCACAAGAATAATATTTTTACAATAAAATTTTTCTTCAAAAAACGAAAAATTTGTGTTTTATATTAATATATGGTATAATCTTGTCGTTTGGGGGATTTATGAATAATAAAGAAAATTTAGAATTAAAAAAAGAAATCAAAGAACTTGAAAGTCAAAAAAGAAAAATCAAAGTTTTAAAAGCTTTAAAAAATTCAGCTAAAATAGGACATTTAATTGCTCCTTATGCTGTTTCAGCTGGTATTACCTTTGGTATTTTTTCAAGTTTAGGTATGATGCCATTTACTAAAAATGAACATAAAAAGTATTTAGAAACAATGAAAGAATTTGATAGTTATGGAAATATAAGATATGAAGAACAATATGATCATTTTGAAAATGTTAAAAATACTATTACTTTCTATGATAATTGGAAATTAGTAAATGGAATGTATACAAGAAACATTGAAATTTATGATGCAAGTAAAATTGATTTTTTAGATATTGAAGAAGTTGTTAACAATAATAATGTTAAAAATGTTTTAGGAAATCCTACAAGTACTAAAATAGAAATTAAAAATAATGTAGATGAAGATGAATTAAAAAAAGGATCTTATTTAAAAGCTCAAGTATATAATCAATTTCTTGATAATTATATAACTGTTGAAGAAACTTTTAAAGAAAGTTTAAATAATACTTTAAATTGGTTATTTATTAACATAGCTGCATCTATTCTTATTACTTTAAGTAGTATTTCTAATCGTATAGAAAAATATCAAGAAGAAACTAAAGAAATTGAAGCTTTTTGTCCTACTAACGATTTAGAAACTAAAATTCTTACTAAAAAGAAATGTTTAAATATTAGAAATTAATTTTTTAATATTAAAAAAAGAGGTTAAATAGAATTATTTCTACTTAATCTCTTTTAATTTAACCATTTATTTGACTCATTACTTCTTCGGCAAAGTTTTCTTGGCGTTTTTCCATTCCTTCTCCAACTTCAAAACGTACCATAGAAACTAATTTAGCACCATTTTCTTGTAAATATTTTTCTACAGTTTCTTTATTTACTGCTTTAACAAATATTTGATTTTCAAGACATACTTCTTCATAGTATTTACGTACTTTTCCAACTAAGATATTTTCAATTTTATCAGCTGGTTTTCCTTCATTTAATAATTCTTGACGCATGATTTCTTTTTCTTTTTCAAGAACATCTGAAGGAACGGATGTACTATTTAAATATAATGGACGCATAGCAGCTGAATGCATTGCAACTTCTTTAGCAATTTCAGAGTTTCCTCCTTCAATTACTACTAAAGAAGCAATTTTTCCACCATTATGTAAATATTCACCAAAGTTTTCACTATCAGATTTGATAACTCTTTCAAAACGGCGGAAACTAATTTTTTCCCCAATCTTAGCAATAATAGCAATTATCATATCTTCAATAGTTCCATCATTAACTGGTAATTTTAAAGCTTCTTCCATAGTAGTTGCTTTACTGTTTAAAATAGTTTCTCCTAAAGTGTTAACAAAGTTTTTAAATTCAGCATTCTTAGCAACAAAGTCAGTTTCAGAATTTACTTCAAGAATAATAGCTTCATTACCTTTAATAAATATTTGAGCTAATCCTTCAGCAGCAATTCTGTCTCCCTTCTTTTGAGCTTTAGCAATTCCTTTTTCACGAAGCCAAGTAATTGCTTCTTCTAAATTACCATTGTTTTCTTGTAAAGCTTTTTTACAATCTAACATTCCAGCCCCTGTTTTATCTCTTAATGATTTTACATCACTTGCACTAAACATATTTCCTCCTATTTTAAAGCTTCAAGTAATTCATCTTTTTTCATTTTTGAATAACCTTTAACACCACGTTCTTTAGCTAAATCTTTAAGTTCATTTAAAGTTAATTCTTTAATATTAACTTCCTTGTCTTCTTCTTTAGCAACTTCTTCTACTATTTCTTTTTTAGTTTCTTTTTCATTTGAAGTTTTATCATCTTCAGAAACACAGTCAACAATTTCATTTCCATTAACAGTTGCAATAGCATTAGTTAAAGCATTTAAAACAACTTTAACAGCACGAACAGCATCATCATTACCTGGAATTGGGTAATCTAATACATCAGGATCACAGTTAGTATCTACAATACCAAATGTTTTAATACCTAATTTTCTTGCTTCACGAATTGCTATATCTTCATGACTTGGATCAACTACGATCATAGCTTGTGGTAATTCTTTCATTTCACGAATACCAGCTAAATATCTATTTAGTTTTTCATATTCTTTGTTTAATAAAGCAACTTCTTTCTTAGGTAATAAATCATATGTTCCATCACTTTGCATTTTTTCAAGTTCTTCTAATCTTTTAACACGTGATCTAATAGTTTTAAAGTTTGTTAACGTTCCACCTAACCAACGTTCAACAACATAGAACATATTAGTACGAGTTGCACATTCTAAACATGCTTCACTTGCTTGTTTTTTAGTACCAACAAAAATTACTTTTCCACCATCTTCAACAATTTTAGTTAAAGCATCATAAGCGCTTTCTAATTTTTGTACGGTTTTTTGTAAATTAATAATATATATATCATCACGAGATTCAAAGATGTATTCTTTCATCTTTGGATTCCATCTTCTTTTTTGGTGTCCGAAATGAACACCTGCTTCTAATAAATAATTCATTGAAACTACTGTCATATTTTTAAATTCTCCTTATCTCTTCAATTAACTTCTTATATTCTACTAATATTAGCAGGATGAATATAAATCCATTAATTTGTTTATTTTTATTTTAAAGCCTCTAATAATTCAGCTTTTTTCATTGTAGTATAACCTTCAATTCCTTTTTCTTTTGCTATTTCTTTTAATTCAGCAACAGTTTTAGAACTTAAATCTACTACTTCTTTCTTTTCAGTTTTAGTTTTACTAGACTTTACTTCTTTTACTTTTCCAGTTTTACTAACTTCTACTAATTCTTTAAATGCATCCATATCATTGATAGCAATTTCAGCTAACATTTTACGATTAATTGTAATACCAGCTTTATTTAAACCATTAATAAATTTAGAATAACTAATATCGTTCATACGGCAAGCTGCATTAATTCTTGTAATCCATAATTTTCTAAATTCTCTTTTCTTTTGTCTTCTATCACGATAAGCATAAACGCTTGAATGCATTAATTGTTCTTTAGCACTTTTAAATAATCTATGTTTACTTCCAAAATAACCACTAGCTTCTTTTAATATTTTCTTGTGTCTTCTTTTGGTTTCAACACCACTTTTAACTCTTGTCATTTTACCCTCCTTAGATTAGATAATATCTCTTAATCTATTTTGATCAGCCTTAGATAAGCTAGATCCCTTTCTATTTCTTCTATTTATTACAGAATTCTTTTTTCCTGTATTATGACGACTTCCTGGTTTTCCTATTTTAATTGAGCCGCCTTTTCTAATTTTAAGTACTTTCTTAGTACCCTTATGTGTTTTTAACTTTGGCATAACTTTCTCCTTTTCTTATTATTTTTTTGGTGCAAGCATCATCGTCATGGTCCTACCTTCTAATTTTGGACTATCAGTAATCGTTGATATATCATCTAAACGAGCTGCAAATTTTAACATTACATCACATCCAATTTCTGTATGAGCCATTTGTCTTCCCTTAAAACGAATTGTTACCTTTATTTTAGCATTTTTTTCTAAATACTTACGAACTTGTTTTAACTTAGTTTCAAAATCTCCAACATCAATTACAGCACTTAAACGAAATTCCTTCGTTTCCACCATATTAGCTTTTTGTCTTTTAATATTTTCTTTTTCTTTCTTATTTTTTAAATAACGATACTTATTATAGTCCATTATTTTACAAACAGGTGGATTACCATTTTGATTCATTAAAACTAAATCAAGTCCAGCATAATTAGCTAAAACTAAAGCATCTTTTAAAGATTTAACTCCTACTTGTTCTCCGTTAGGTCCAATTACTAAAACATTACTTGCTTTGATTTGTTCATTTATTAACAAATCATTTTTGTTATTTGCGATACAAAACACCTCCAATAATTTTTAATTAAAAAAAGTAGATAGAATTATCCACTTTTAAATACACTAAAAAAATAATTAAATTATTCGTTTCAGGCATTTAACCCATTACTATATGTAATCAGGTGGATATTTCGCTTTCCTTTTTCAATTTACAGTTAAGATAATACTCGATTTTCCCTTATTTGTCAAGCATTTTTTATGTTTTTTCATCCTAGTTTGACAGTTGTGCTATAAAAATCTTCTCTAGATATTGAAAAATCTAGTTTTTTTATCATTTTATACTTGCGTGTGTATTC
>CADBSI010000099.1 GCA_902797275.1 uncultured Erysipelotrichaceae bacterium
GAAAGTATGATTCATAATACCATAACCTTTAGTAATTGTCATGAATTCAGTCATAAAGCCAATTAAACCACGAGATGGTATAACATAAGTAAGTCTTGTTTGATCTCCCATATTTTGCATATTATCAAGAGTTGCAAAGCGAAGTCCAAGAGACTCGATTACTCCTCCTACATAGTCATTGCTAACATCAATTTGTAAATCTTCGAATGGTTCACATTTTTCCCCATTAATTTCTTTAATAATTACTTGAGGTTTTGATACTTGAAGTTCAAATCCTTCACGACGCATATTTTCAATTAAAATAGATAAATGTAATTCTCCTCTACCTTTAACAAGGAAGCTTTCTTGATCATAGGGACTAATTTTTAAACTTACATCACGTTCAGTTTCCTTTACAAGTCTTTCTTCAATTTTTCTGATAGTTAAAAGTTTTCCTTCACGCCCAGCAAATGGTGATGTATTAACACCAAAAGTCATTTCAAGAGTTGGCTCATCAATTCTTAAAGGTGGCAAAGCTTCTTCGCATCCAGGATTGCAAATTGTTTCTCCAACATTTATATCAGCAAGTCCTGCAATTGCTATAATATCTCCAGCACTAGCTGAATTTATTTCAACACGTTTAAGTCCATTATAACCAAACATCTTTTGTATACGAAATTGTTTTTTAGTTCCGTCTAATCTTAAACAACTAACATTTTCTCCAGTTTTTACAGTTCCTTCTTTAATAACACCAATTCCAATACGTCCTACGAAATCATTATAATCAAGTAAAGCTGGTTGGAATTTAAGAGGAGCCGTTGGATCACCGTTTGGTTCTTTAATAGTTTCAACAATTGTATCTAAAAGAGGTTTCATTGTCTTTTCTTGGGTAGTTGGATCAGGTAAATAACTAGAAGTTCCCATAACAGCACTAGTATAAACTACTGGAAAATCTAATTGTTCAATATCGGCACCAAGTTCGATAAATAAATCCATCACTTCATCTACTACTTGTTTAGGACGAGCAGATGGTTTATCTATTTTATTTACAACAACAATTGGTACAACTTTAGCTTCTAAAGCTTTTTTTAAAACAAACCTTGTTTGAGGCATAGTTCCTTCATAAGCATCAACAACAAGTAAAACTCCATCAACCATATTCATAATACGTTCAACTTCTCCAGCAAAATCAGCATGTCCTGGAGTATCTAAAATATTAATACGAATTCCATTATAATTAATAGAGGTAGTCTTAGCAAGAATAGTAATACCACGTTCTTTTTCAATAGCATTAGAATCCATTGACACTACTTCTTCATTTTCTCTAAATGTACCTGCATATTCTAGCATTTTATCAACAAGAGTTGTTTTACCATGGTCAACGTGAGCTATAATAGCAATATTACGTATATTTTTCATAAAAACACTTCCCTTTTTTTTAAACTTAAGTATTATACCATAAAAAAAAGTACTAAACAATACTTTTTTATAATTTTTATTCATAAGTTGTCGTTGGATGATCAAATTTCTTTCTTGTTTTCATTTTAAAACATTTACTACAAGCAACGGTATAACTTACTCCTTCTCCATCAATTGCAACACTTTCTCCTTCGGTTGCTACTTTTCCATTTACAAGTCTTACATTAAACATAGCTTTTTTACCACATTCACAAATAGTTTTAATCTCAGTTAATTCATGACTGATTGCAAGAAGCCTGCGAGATCCTGGAAAATCATTACCTTTAAAATCAGTTCTTAAGCCATAACACATAACCGGAATATCCAAGTCAACTACAATATCCATTAATTGATTAACTTGTCTTGTAGTTAAAAACTGAGCTTCATCAACTAAAATTAAATCAACATGACCATACTCATTTATTACTAAATCAAAAATATTTTCATCCTTACTAATTAAATAATCAACTTTTTTAGTTGCTCCTATTCTTGATACTATTTTATCTTGACCTTTCGTATCAGTTGCTGGTTTCATAATGATTGAACGCATTCCTTGTTCTTCATAATTATAATTACATTGAAGTATTCTTGTTGTTTTACCTGAGTTCATTGCCCCATAAAAAAAATATAACTTTGCCATACTTATCACCTAAAATAAGAATAACAAATGTTATATTATTAAACAATAACATTGACGATTATTTTACTTTTCTTTTCTTAACTAAAATAGCTATTAATAAAGATAAAACTCCAACCCCAAAAGTTATCAAAGACATTAACATTTCGTTAGTTTTTAAAAAACTATTTATATCAAAAGATTTAGTATCATTTTTAGTATCATTAGAATCATCTTTTGTACTTTCTTTAATAATTTTAAAAGTATAAACTTCTTCTTGATTATCTAAAGATACTTTCAAAGTAATTATACTATTATTTTCTAACTTTTCATTTCCTGTTTCTTCAATTTTAGCATCTATATTAGCTAAAGTAATTTTAAAATTTAATTTATCTAAATTAGTTTTAATATTATAATTTTTCTTTGTTTTATCAAAAGTAAAATCAAGGTTTTCTATTTCAATATTATTAACAAGAGGAACCAATTCATTTCTTGTTATATTTATTTTATATTCTTTTACATCACCAGATTCAGCAATAACTTTAATTACTAAGTTGTTTATTCCTTCTTTTAATTTTACATTTTCAAGATATTCTACACTTGATTTATCACTTGTTTTTACTAAGTCAATTTTAATTTCAGAAATATTATTTTCAACAGTTAAATTATATTCGTATATATTACTTTTAAAATCAAATGGTATTTTATCTATTTTTAATGATTTTAAAGTATTAGTAGGATCTTTATAATCTTTTTTTATAATATTAATTAAATAGGTTCTAATGCTTTCATTTTCAGCCATTACTTTAACTTCTACCTTAGTAGTTTCCCCATTTAAATTAATACTGTTATTTCCGATTCTTTCTCCATAACCACTTACAAATTTACTTTTATTATCTTTTAAAGTAGCTTTTAATTCAACACTTTTTAATTTAGAATCAACAAAAACATCATATTCATTTTTTTCGCCTAAGACTACTTGAGTAGTACCTATTTTTAGACTAGATAAAGAATTATCACTACTTCTGTTGTCTTCTTTAGTAATATTTATTACATAAGTTTCTAAAGTTTCTAAAGTTTCAATATTTTTAATTGTATAACTGATTTTATTTAATCCTGATTTTAAAGTTATATTTTCACTTGAACCTGATCCTTTATATTTAGTTTTATCATAGACAAAAACAACTTTAATTGTATCTTTTTTACTATCAACATCTAAATTATATTCTTTTTTCTCACTAGAAAAATCTTTAATACTAACTCCATCTACTAAAATATTAGTTAAATACCCCTCTGCCTTAACATTTAAAAAACTCAAAAATAAAAATAATGCTAAAATTAATCTTTTCATATAACCTCTCTACTATAAATTAATTATAACATTATTTTTTTATTAAAACAATCCTTTTTCTTCTTTTGGCAAAATCATAACTAAACTTTGATTAGAAAAATCAAGTTCTTTAATTAAATTATTTAACTCTTTAGTATTTAATTCTCTTATTAATTCTATTCTATTTTCATAAACATCGTTGTACCAAATTAAATCACTACAAATATTATCAACGGTTATTTCAACATTGTCTATCATTCTTATTTCACTAGCAATCCAAACTTTTTTAATTCTTTCTAGTTCTTCTTTAGATATTTTTATATTTACAAAACTCTTTTTAATTTTATCAATTAAAATATCAGCTTTATCAGATTCTGCTGTTATTGTTAAAGTATAAAAATTATCATAACGATTTTTCTCTTCATAGAAATTAGTTGCTATATTATTACTAATAACATTTTCACGAAAATTAGAAGTGCTACCAAATAAACTTGTTAAAATAACTCCTAAATACATACTTAATTTAACATCACTAATTTTTAAATTATCTTTTTTTATTTTAATACCAAATTCTATTTTAGGAACCTTTACATTTTTATATAAAGTAGTAAATTCTTCTTTTACCTCACTTGGTTCAAGATAAGTTTTTCTTATTATTTCTTTTTTTTCTTTCGTTTTAAGCTTTTCATGATTTTTAATTAAAGTTTCTATTTTTCTAGGATTAATTCCTCCTCCAACTACTAAAAACATATTACTAGGATGATAAAAAGTATCATAGGCTAATTTTAAATCTTCCTTAGTTATTTTATTAATTGATTCAACTGTTCCTGCTATTTTTTCTTTTACAGGTAGCTCATAAAACATATTTTTTCTTAAAGTATCATCAAGTGCCCATGAGGTATCATCTTCATACATTAATATTTCTTCTTTAATAATACCTTTTTCTTTTAAAACATTATCATCAGTAAAATAAGGTGAAAAGACAAAGTCTAAAAGAAAAGATAAATTTTTTTCAAGTTCATTTACACCCCAAATATAATATCTTGTATTATCAAAAGTAGTTGAAGCATTAGTTGATATTCCTGTTTTAGCAAATACTTTAAAAGGATCAATTCCATCCTCCTGTTCAAACATTTTATGTTCTAAAAAATGAGCTATACCATATGGTGAATGAATATCTCCATTACAAGAAAAATCAATATCTTTAGACCCATATCTAGTTCCTAAAACAGCATAAAAGTTTTTCTTATTAGAAAATGGTACTAAATACACTTTAAATCCATTTGCCAAAGTAAAATAATAAACATCTTGATCTAAATTATTAAGATTAAATTTCTTCATTAGCCTCACCCCCATCTTCTAATAAATAAATTGTATCTATTTTTACTTTTTTACTTATATTTTTTATATCATCCAAGCTAATTTTTTCTATATTTTCCCGTCTTTTTTCTAAAGAATCTAAATTAAGGAGATTAGTTGCTATATAATTTTCTAAAATACTATCTATGTTATCATATACCTCATCTAAAAGTGATATATATTCTGTTTTAGCATCATTAAGTTCAGCTTCAAAAACTTCACTACCCATTTGTTTCATAATTTTTTTAATACTTGAAATAACTTTTTTAAAATTATTAGAACTAATTCCTGATTGAATAAGTAAAATGTTATCAGCCTTCAAGATATTAGAATTTATATAATAAGCTAAAGAATTTTTCTCTCTTATTTCTTGCATTAATTTGGAATTAAATCCTCCACCTAATATCATATTATAAATATTTATTACATATTTTCTCTCAAATTCAGTTAAATCAAGTAATTTACAACCAATAGATAATTTAGATTGTTTAAAGTCTTCTTTCTCAATTATAGTTTTAATCTTTTTAACTTTGTCTGAATTTAAATAAATACTTGTCTTTTCTTTTTTAATAGTTTTAAAATTTAATTTTTCTTTGACAAGTTTAATAATTTCATCATCATCAAAATCACCTATTACATATATATCTACATTGCAAGTTTTTAAAAAATCTTTGTAGTATTGATATAAATTTTCTTCTGTTATTTTTTCTAAATCTTCTATATAGCCATAGCCTCTAAAAGCATATGGCTTTGAAGCATCCATGTTTTCAAACATTCTAATGGTAGAATAATTTTTAGGACTTTCTTTAATAGTTTTTATTTCATTTAGTATACCATTTTTTATAATATTAAAACTTTTTTTCTCAAATTTATTATTTTTTTGATTAGGATTAAAAATCATTTCACTTAATAAATCAATACTTTCTTCTAACATTTTAATATCAGTATATTTAGGATTTAACAAAGATAAACTAAACTTTGTTATTAAATAATTACCAAGTCTTGTGTTATAACCACTTATATAAGGTGAATACAAATCTTGAATTTTTAAAGCTAATTTTTGTCTTGTAGAATATTTTTTAGTTGTTAATACTAAATAATCAGTTAAGAAATTTCTTTTAGTTATATCTTCTTTTTTTATAACATCACTTAAAAGTACTTTAAGTGTTATTGATCGAAACTTCTTAGTTTTTAATAAATGCAATTTTCCATATTTTAAATCAAGTATCTTTTCTTTCATTCCCCACCTCTGTATTATTATGTTATTTTTTAATAATTTTATTTATTTAAGATACAAAAAGTAATTGATTGGATCAATTACTTTTACTTTTACAATGTCCTTCGCCCGGTTTATCACCTTTTTCATATTCTTCACCTATTAAAGAACATGAAGATTTTGTCATAGAATCTTTCAAGTAGCCACCAAAAGCATTAACAATAGCAATAATAACAACTGATATAAGTGCTATAATTAAAACATATTCAACTAATGCTTGTCCTTTTTTATTCATATAAACCTCACTATAATTATAATTAATACAATATTATTGTACCTAAATAAAAGGAAATAGTCAAGAAATTATTTAACTTTAATTAATCCTTCGGCTACTTCTTCCAAAGCTCTACCTATATTTTTGGCTGATTTATATTTCTTAACAGGCATTTGTAAAAAACCTGTTTTACTGATTTGTCTACTTCTTTTAGCTGCTATATGAACTAATTCATATTTTGAAGATACTATATTAAGTAATTTATCAATTGATGGATATATCATAACTCACTCTCCTCTATTATTAGAATAATATGAAAGAGTTAAATATGCAAGTTAAAATAGAAAACTTGACAAATAATTTACAAGATTTTTTAACCAAAAAAATAGTCATAAAAAACTATTTTCTAACATAACCAACAAATGGTAAATTACGATATTTTTCATCATAATCAAGTCCATAACCAACAACAAACAAGTCATCAATTGGAAATGCTACATAATCAGCATTAAAATCAACAACACGTCGAGCTTTTTTATCTAAAAGCACACAAGTTTTAACACTTTTAGGGTTCATTTCTTTTACATATTCAACTAAGTATTTAAATGTTCTACCAGTATCAACAATATCTTCAACTAAGATAATATTCTTGTTTTCAACATCTTCCTTTTTAAGTGGTATTTTCATAGTAATAGTACCCGTTGAATTTTCTCCTTGATAACTTGAAACTCTAACAAAATTAACTTCACAGTCTCCTGTATACTTTTTCATTAAATCAACTGTAAAAAATATAGCTCCTTTTAAAACGGAACAAAAAACTACTTCTTCACCTTCATAATCTTTTTTAATTTGTTCGGCAATCTCTTCTATTCTTTTTTCAAGATCTTTTTCATTAATTAAAACATCGATATTCATAAACTCCTCCAAAAAACATATTTCAATTATAACACTTAGTTTTAAGGATGTAAATTACTTTTAAAACTTTTTTACACTATTTAATTCATTATTTATAATAGCATTATATTCATCTAAAATACCAATAATTTTTAGAAACTGTTGTTTTTTAAAATAATAATCATCAATCATATCTTTTAATTCTTTTTTACTATTAAAAAGTTCTTCATCATTTAAGCATATTTTAGTTGATAAAGAAAATGGTAATAAATAAATTATTAATTGAAGAAACTCAATTATAGTCTTTTTATTATCTAAATACTTTAAACTTAAACTATTGTTAATAGAATTTGCAAGTAAAAAAGTTATTATAAATGTTATAAAATTTAAAGTATTATGTAAAAAAACTTTATTTTGAAGATAATTATATTTATTTTCTAATTTAAGTATTTCTTGATCCAAATCTTCTAATTTTTTTAAATATAATTGCTTTTTCATACAATTATCAATTTTTTTTAGTCTAAGACTTTCTATTTCCATAAACCCCTCCAGAAAACGAGTATATTCTAACATAATTTTAAAAAATAAGCAAAAAAAAAAGAATTAAA
>CADBSI010000100.1 GCA_902797275.1 uncultured Erysipelotrichaceae bacterium
GACCAACAATAGCAATAAATTCTTTATTAGAAACATCTATATTAATATCTTCTATAGCTGGTATTTCCCCTTTAATATCATGATAAGTCTTTTTTAAATTTTTTATTCTTAAAATATTATCATTCATGAATACCTCCACTAAAGTAGTTTATGAAGTAATTAAAATTAAGATTATATGTTTAACCTAAAAACAATATTTTTCTATTAATTATTGTAATATAAATAATAATATGATATTTTAAAATAAAGGAGGTGAGTTATGGAAAATAATCATAAAGGAGTTATAGCTTTACTTATAGTAATTATTATTATTTTAACAGTATTATGTGTTTTATTTGCAACAAAAACTATTAGTTTTAATGGATCAGTAAATGATAATAAACCAAATGCTGAAAATAAACCAGGTACTGATAATAATGATACTAAAACTATTAAAAGTAAATTAGTAAATAATCTTATTTGTAGTAATTCTAATATAACATATAATGGTATAACTGTTAATTTAGAACAAATTAATAACGATGGTAATTGTTTTTTAAAAAGTTTTACAATTAATGATAAAGATATTAAAAATGATATTTCATCATCTGTTACTTCCTATGAAATATATGATAATAATGTAATTATTCTATCAGGTGATAATAGTGGATTAGTATTTACTATTTATAGTTTATCAACTAATTCTACAGTAGTAGAATTACAACCAAGTAATTTAAATGGTTATTTTGTAACGTCTTATACTACTAATGATAATATTATAACAATAAATGGTAAAGAATGTGGAGAACAATGTGGTAATCAACCAACAGGATATACCTATGCTACTTTTGAAATAGAATATTTAAATAATAATTTTTCAAATCCTAAACTTATAAGTCATTCAAATTAATAAAAATAAAGTTATAGCCAGTGTTTAATTACATTGGTTTTTTAATTAATATTACTTTACATTATAAAATAATTTTGGCTCAATAAAATCTAGTGTGAAGTAAAAATAATAAATTTGCTTTTATTAAAAAATATTACTAATCAATAAATGGCATGATATCATTGACAAAAGGTATTTGGTAGTAGGTATTTGAAATGAGAAGCAGAAATCACATTATCTGTTTTTAGAAAATTATCTGTAAATATAAGTAAATAAATAAAAAAAATATAGTAAAATTAATTACTTTTTGATATCATTAATAAGAATGGAGGAAATATGATTTTAAATTTAATTTGGGGTTTTTGTATGGCTCTTGCAGATAGTGTTCCTGGAGTATCTGGAGGAACAATTGCTTTTTTATTAGGCTTTTATGATGAATTTATAAATTCTTTAAATTATTTAATTAAAGGTACAAAGAAAGAAAGAATAACATCTCTTAAATTTTTAGTAAAACTTGGTATTGGTTGGTTAATAGGAATGATTTTATCAGTTTCAATTCTTGCTAATGTCTTTGATTCAGGAATTTATAAAGTTAGTTCATTATTTTTAGGATTTGTTATAACTTCTATTCCTATTATGTTTATAGAAGAAAAAGAAAGTTTTAAAAATAAGAAGAATATGTTGTTTATTATTCCAGGAATAATTTTAGTAGTTTTATTATCAATTATAAAAGTAACTAAAGGAATGGATGTTACTAATTTAAGTATGGGTATGATTTTATATGTAATAGTTGCAGGAATACTTGCAATTTCAGCTATGGTTTTACCTGGTATATCAGGATCAACTTTACTATTATCATTTGGTTTATATATTCCAATTATTACTGCCATTAAAGATTTTCTTCATTTAAACTTTTCAGGATTTTTCCTTTTACTTGTATTTGGAATAGGGGTAATACTTGGTATATTTATTTCAATTAGAGGAATTAAAAAAGT
The DNA here is from genome assembly GCA_902797275.1 of uncultured Erysipelotrichaceae bacterium. Taxonomy (GTDB): domain Bacteria; phylum Bacillota_I; class Bacilli_A; order RF39; family UBA660; genus RUG591. The sequence goes on from CADBSI010000100.1 coordinate 1,864, forward strand.
TCTTGAAAAATATCGCTCGCAAACCTTATATGTTGTAATAGGAATGATGATAGGTTCTATATATGCAATTATTCAAGGACCTACTACTTTAAAAGTTCCAAAAGAAGCTATGACATTTAAAGAATTTTCAATTATCTACTTTTTAATTGGAGTATTAATAGTCTTTGGTTTACAAAAAATGAAAAGTTTACCATTCTATAAGAAAGAAATAAAAAAATAATTATTTAGCTTGCTAAATAGTTTTTTTTAGAAAAATTATTTTAATTTCATATAATATGATATAATGTAATATGTCAAAGGGTGATAAAATGAAAATAATAATAAGTGCAGGTGGAACAGGTGGTCATATTTATCCTGCTTTAAGTATTATAAATAAAATAAAAGAGCATGATAAGAATTGTGAAATATTATACATTGGTACAACTGATCGAATGGAACATAAAATAGTACCAAGTTTAGGTATACCATATGTTGGTATTAAAATGTCTGGTTTATCTAAAAGTATTTTTAAAGATGTTAAAAGTATATGTTTACTTGCAACTTCCTTAGTTAAAATAAGAAAAATAATAAAAGAATATAATCCTGATATAGTAATAGGAGTAGGTGGTTATATAACTTTTCCTGTTATTTACGTGGCTAGTAAATTAGGTTATAAAACTTTTATTCATGAACAAAACTCAATACCTGGTAAATCTAATAAATTATTAATAAAGTATGTATCTAAAGTAGCAGTTAGCTTACCTGGTAGTTTAAAATATTTTCCTGAAGATAAAGTTGTTTTAACTGGAAATCCCCGTAGTAGTGAAGCAGTTAAGGCTAAACCAATTGAAAAATATGAACTTGGTCTTACTAAAAATAAAAAGTTTGTTTTAATAGTAATGGGTTCACTAGGATCGATGACAATTAATAAAGAACTAGAGCATATTGCAACTAATTTTAAAAATAAAGATTATGAAGTAATGATAATAACTGGTAAAAACTATTTTGATAATTTTAAAGATGTTAAAATTAAAAATGTAAAAATAGTACCATTTTTAAATAATATGTTGAATGTTTTAAAAGTTTGTGATTTAATAATAACTCGTGCTGGAGCTTCGACAATTGCCGAGATAACAGCTATAGGAGTACCAAGTATATTAGTACCAAGTCCATATGTTGCTAATAATCATCAATATTATAATGCATTAGAACTAGTTAATAATAAGGCAAGTGTTTTATTAGAAGAAAAAGATTTTAATGCTAAGAATTTAATTTCTAAAATAGATGAATTGTTAAGTAATGAAAAATTACTTAAAGAGATGCATAACAATGCTTTAAAACTAGGTAATCCTAACAGTAGTGATTTAATTTACAAAGAAATTAAAAAATTGGTAGGTAGTTATGGAAAAGATAATAAATGAAATAATGAATTTAAAAATAGGTGATGTATTAGTAAATGCAAGTTTAAGTAAATATACAACCTATAAAGTAGGAGGCATAGCTAAAGTTTTAGTTTATCCGAAAAATACAGAAAAGTTAATTGAGTTAATGCAACTTTTAAGAAAAAATCAAATAAAACATTTTATTTTAGGAAATGGTAGTAATGTTTTATTTAGTGATAATACTTATGATGGGGTTATTATAAAACTTGATAATTTTAATGAAATCGAATTTAATGAAACCACAATAAAAGTAGGAGCTGGCTATAGTTTAATAAAACTTGCTATGGAAGCTGTAAAACATGATTTAGCAGGTCTTGAATTTGCATCAGGTATACCAGGAACGGTTGGAGGAGCAATATTCATGAATGCAGGAGCTTATAATTCTAATATGGCTCATGTAGTTTCAAGTGTTGATATTTTAACAGATGAATTGAAAGTTATTACTTTAAGTAATGAAGAAATGAAATTTGCTTATCGTGAGAGTATTTTACAGCATAAAAAAGATTACATTTGTCTTGGAGCAACGCTAAAACTAGAATATGGAATAAGAGAAGAATTAGAACTTATCATGAAAGATAGAAAACTTCAAAGAAAAAGAACACAACCTTTAGAATTTCCATCAGCAGGCTCTGTTTTTAGAAATCCAACTGGTATGTTTGCAGGTAAAATAATTGAAGATTTAAATCTAAAAGGTTATCAAGTAGGTGGAGCTAAAATAAGTGAAAAACATGCCAACTTTATTATAAATACAGGAAATGCAACAGCAAGTGATATAAAACAAATAATTGATTTAGTAAAAACTAAAGTAAAAGAAAAATATAATATAAAATTAAGAGTCGAACAAAGACTTGTAAACTGGGATAAAAAAAATGAAAAATAAGAAAAAAGGAATAAAAAGGTTAGTTAAAATACTTATAATAATTATTATAGTTATAGGTATTTGTTGGTATTTAAAAGATTTAAAAATAAAAAATATTTATATAAAAGGTAATACTACTTTAAAAGACTATGAAATAATAGAACTTGCTGGTATTCAAGATTATCCTAATATGTTTAGTATTTCAAGTAGGAAAATTGAGCAAAAGTTAAAAATGAATAAATTAATAAGTAGTGTTAAAGTTAAAAAGAATTTATTTGGTAAAATAGTTATAATAATTAAAGAAGAAAAAATGTTAGTTAAAAATGAACTAGATAATACTATTTATCTTGCTAATTTAGAAAAAATAACTGATGATAATAAAGTTATAGGAATACCTACTTTAATAAATGATGTTCCAAGTGATATTTTAAATAAATTCTTAGAAAAATTAAAAAAAATAGATTCTAGCGTATTAAGTAAAATATCAGAGATAATTTATAAACCAAATGAATATGATAAAGATTTATTCTTGTTTTTAATGAATGATGGTAATTATGTTTATATTACAACAACCAAATTAAGTAATATAGATAAATATGAAAATGTTTTAATTCAATTAGAAGGTAAAAAAGGAATTATTTACTTAGATAGTGGTAATCATTTTGAAATATTTTAATAATAGGACTGCTTAAGTAGTCTTTTATTTTTATAAAAAAACTAAGATTTTATTTTTTGAACTTGTCAATAAAAAGTAGACACAAAAAAACTTTTATTTAAACCCTAGTTGAGTTCTATACTCAATTGGGGTTTTATAATTTA
>CADBSI010000101.1 GCA_902797275.1 uncultured Erysipelotrichaceae bacterium
ACTAAGCAAATGCTAATTGATTATTATTTCCAGTTATATTTAACTGATTATTTAACGCATAAGTGCGCCTTGCAATTTAAGTTCTAGTAATCCCGTCGAAACCATAACAGCCCCAAAACATTTTAAATTATAACATATTAAAAAAAAAATGTAAAGATTACTTGACTACTGTTTTTTCTTATGATAAGATTATTTTATAAATGATAGGAGGAAAAATGAAAAGTAAAAAAGGTTTTACATTAGTTGAATTACTTGCTGTTATTGTTGTTCTTGCAATTGTTATGGGTATTGCTGCTGTTGCTATTACTAACGTACTTGATTCAACAAGAAAAAATGCTTATGTTGCTTCAGCTAAGCAATTTATTGCAGGTGCTAAGACATTGGTAAACGCTGATGAAATGAATATTTTATTAGGTGAATCAGCAGCGTATGCTCCAAAATGTGATCCAAGTAAAACTGGCGATGATGCTGTTAATACAAAAATTGCATTATCTGTTATCAAAACAGAAGGCGGAAGTAATGATAAAAGTTCATGGGGAAATCAAATTGATAAAGCCAATTCCTTTGTACAAGTTTTTGCAGATGGTAATTCAACAACTGGGGAATGTACATATCGCTATAAAATTTATTTAACTGATGGAACTTATAATATTGGTACTGCTACTGCACCTGTTGCTGAAACTGAATTAAAAGGTTCAGCTGTTACTACTGGTTAAAATAATTAAATTAAAGTTCAATTTTTTGAACTTTTTTCTTTGTCTTAATTTAAATATTTGTTATAATTATCTAGGAGGTTTAGTTTATATGTTAATAATTGGTTCACATGTTGGGTTTAATAAAGATAAACAATTACTTGGTAGTTTAGAGGAGGCTTTATCATATAATGCTAATACATTTATGTTTTATACAGGAGCACCACAGAATACTAAAAGAGTAGAAATAAATGATGATTTAACTAAAAAAGCAATTTTAAAAATGAAAGAAAATAATATTGATATTAATAATATAATAGTTCATGCTCCTTATATTATTAATCTTGCTAATAATAAAGAAGACGATAAATATGATTTTTCTATTAGATTTTTAATTGAAGAAATTAAAAGATGTGAAAGTTTAAAAATTAAATATTTAGTATTACACCCAGGAAGTCATGTAGGTCTTGGAGTAGATATTGGAATAAAAAATATAATATTTGCTTTAAATAAAGTTTTAGAAAATAATAATTCAGTTACAATTTTACTTGAAACTATGGCAGGTAAAGGAACAGAGATAGGTAGTAATTTTTTAGAATTAAAGAAAATAATTGATGGTATTAATAAAAAAGAATTAATAGGAGTATGTATGGATACTTGTCATATGAATGATAGTGGTCTTGATTTATCTAATTTTAATAACATTTTAGATTTATTTGATAAGGAAATTGGTTTATCTTATTTAAAATGTATTCATATAAACGATAGTAAAAATATAATTGCTTCTAGAAAAGATAGACATGAAAATATAGGTTATGGAACAATTGGTTTTTCTAATTTAATCAATATTATTTACAATGAAAGAATAATTAATATTCCTCATATTTTAGAAACTCCTTATGTAGGAGAATATGCTCCTTATAAAGAAGAAATAGAAATGATAAGAAAAAAAGAATTTAAAAATTTTAAAAATGTCTAGTTTTGTCTAAATGAAAAAAAGTTTTAAAAAAACTTGGTATAAATAAAAAAGTATGTTATAATTAAGATGTCTAGATAATTTGATACATTGTTAGTATAAATCCTACAAAAAACATTATACGGGAGTCCTGATCAATAGTTGGTGTTGAATGCTTGGGTGTGAGTTCTCAAGAATCCTAAAAACTAGTATGGATGCCCACCTGATTATAAATCGGGTTTAATTTCCCAATGGTCGATTTTCTGGATGTAAAATATTGTAAATAAGAAATAGTAATTTGACATTTATTGTCGAAACTATTTCTTTTTGTTTACATATATTATATAGTTTTCTCGGTGATAAAATGAGAGAGGAACTAAAAGAATTAATAATTGAGAATCAAAACTTAATTTACAGTATAGCTTTACGTTTTAAAGGTGATAAAGACGATTTATTTCAAGCAGGTTGCCTTGGATTAATTGATGCTTATTACAAATATGATAAATCTTATAATACTAAGTTTACAACCTATGCTTATCCTTTTATTACAGGAAGTATTTATAAATATGTTTTAAATGATAAAAGTATAAAAATATCGCCTGAAATGATGAAACTTAAGCAAGCAACTATAAAAGCTGAAGATTATTTAACTCAAAAATTTAAAAGAAGACCAACTGATATGGAACTTGTCAATTTTTTAGAAATTCCAATAACTAAATTGATTGAAATAAGAAATATGGATACTTTAAGTTTAGATGATGATACAAATGATAGTAATTTATATGATTTCATTAGTTTAGACAATACAAGTAAAGATGATTTAATTTTATTAAGGGACGCTTTAAATAAATTAGATTACAAGGAAAAAGAACTTATTTTAAAACGATATTTTTATAATATGACTCAAAGTGAAATAGCTAAAACTTTAGGTATAAATCAAGTAAAAGTAAGCCGAGAAGAAACAAAAGTTTTAGTAAAATTAAGAAATTATATGTAATTTTTAAAAAAAATAAAAAAAATATGTTATAATGTTCATGAAAATAGGAGGTAAAAATGAAGTGTGTAAAATTAAAAAATGCTAAGGATTTACAAATAGCAACTATTAAAAAACCTGTTTCTAAAGATGGTTCAGTTATAATTCGCGTTAAAGCTTGTGGCATATGTGGATCTGATTTGCATTATTTTGAAGCAGGAGAACCAAAAGAATTAATTCTTGGTCATGAGTTTTCAGGAATAGTAGTAGATCCAGGTGATAGAGTAGATTTAAAAATAGGAGATAGAATTACTGGACTTCCAATTTCTCCATGTGGTGTTTGCATGCCATGTAAAACAGGTAATATTCATTATTGCGCTAATACCTGGACGAATGCAGTAGGATTATCTTTAACTAATTCTGGAGGACTTGCTGAATTTTTAAGTTGTCGAAGTGACATGGTTAAAAAATTACCAGATAAAGTATCATTTTTAGAAGGAACTATGGTAGAACCATCAGCAGTATCATTACATGCTATTAATCTTGCTAATATTAAAGTAGGGGATAAAGTTTTAATTATAGGTGGTGGAATTATTGGTTTAATGGCTGCTGAATTTGCTAAATTAAATGGAGCAAGCTATGTTGCCTTAATGGAAACTAATATGAAACGTGGTAAAAAAGCCATGAAATATGGAAAAGTAAACGAATTTTTAAATGCCACTAATCCTGATGTAATAGAAAAATCTATAAAGAAAACAAATGGTGGTTTTGATAAGGTAATTGAATGTTGTGGTAATAAGTATGCTGTTAGTGAAGCAATTATGACAGTAAAACCAGGAGGAACCATTGTTCTTGTTGGAGTAAGTTTAACAGAAATTTCTATTCCTGTTGTTGCTAGTGTTATGAAAGAAGTTAATATGCAAGGTGCAATTGCTTATACCGAACAAGAATTTGAAACAGTTATTAAATTAATAGAAAAAAACATAATTGATGTTTCAAAATATATAGATAGTAAAATTCCCCTTGAAAAAGTTCAAGATGCTTATTTAGAACTTACAAGTGGAATAACTGATAAAATTAAAATAGTTGTTAAACCTTAATAACAACTATTTTTTATTTACTTTTATTAAAATCATTATCTATTTCTAAATCAGTTGGAATTTTTTCTATAAAATCAGTGAGTTCCATAACTAATTCATCTTTTTTACAATCAAAAGCACCAGTTATAAAAGATGAAATATCTAAAACTTTATTAACACCTTTTAAATTATTAGCAAGACTTAAATTACATATCTTAGGAAAATAATAATTAACTAAACAATTATCATCTTGAAAATTAACTTCAATTTGCGTTGCATGACCACAATCTCTTATCATAAAAAGAATTTTATCTTTTAAAACAACAATATCAGTATTACCAATTCTTTCACTATTTTTTAAACTATTAAAAATACTTTTACCAATACTTAAGTTATTTCCATATAAAGTAATGGGATAATTACCTTTAGTTTTACCTTTACTTAAAATTGGCATACTTTCTAGTATTTTTTCACTATTAATAATATAAAAGTGGATGGCATGTAACATTTCATTTATAGAAGTTGCTTTAAAAAATACTTCGTTTAAATGATTATCATTATAACCATGTAATTTTTCTTTTACTAAATAAGCATATTTAGAATCAAATTTCATAATATAAGTTTTATAAAAATTAACTAAACTGTTATAATCATAATTAGTATTAAGTAATTTAATTTGTAAATCTTCTATAAATATTCCTAAATCTTTTAAATTAATATCAAGGTTAAAAGAAGTAATTATTTTTTTAAAAAAACTCTCAGTTGTTTCTAAAACTTTTTCAAGACTTGTTCCATATTCAAAAACACTATCCTCGTTAGTTAAGTCTTTGATATCTGGGGCAGTTGCATTTAATAATTTTTTAATTTCTAAATCAAGATAGAAAAAGTTTTCTAATTTATATAAATTATTATTATTGTTTTTTCTAATAAAATCAAGCATATTATCACCTAATATAATTTTAACAAATTATTTTAAATTTGTCATTATTTAGTCATTTTAATTGTTATATAATTATCTTGGAGGCGTTATGGAAATATTAAAAGTAGAAAATTTAACTAAAACCTATGGAAAAGGGTTAAATAAAGTAGTTGCTCTTGATAATGTTAGTTTTTCAGTTAAAAAAAGTGAATTTGTTGCCATTGTTGGAGCATCAGGATCTGGAAAATCAACTTTAATGCATTTAATCGGAGGAGTTGACAAACCAACTAGTGGTAAAGTTTATATAGATGGAGTCGATATTTATAATATGAGTATGGATTCTCTTTGTATATTTAGAAGAAGACAAGTAGGTTTAATTTATCAATTTTATAATTTAATTCCTATTTTAACCGTTAAAGAAAATATTTTATTACCATCTTCTCTTGATAATAAAGAAATTAAAAAAGAAAGATTAGATGAAGTTATAAATTTACTTGGACTAAAAACAAGAGTTAATCATTTACCAAATGAATTATCAGGTGGAGAACAACAAAGAGCAGCAATTGCAAGAGCTTTAATTAATAACCCAGCTTTAGTTCTAGCTGATGAACCAACTGGTAATTTGGATAGTAAAGCATCTTTTGAAATTATGAATATTTTAAAAACAACTAATAAAAAATATAAACAAACAATTATCATGATAACTCATAACTTAGAACTTGCTAAAATGGCTGATCGAGTTATTAAAATAAATGATGGTAGAATAATTGAGGATACTAATGAAAGTTTTGAATGAAATAACTTTAAAGAGTTTAAAATTAAATAAGAAAAGAACAATTGTAACAATTATTGGAATAATTTTATCAGTGTCCTTAATAACAGCTGTTTTTGGAATGGTTGCCTGTTTCAGGGAAACTTTACTTAAAAAAGCCATTAAAGATAATGGCTATAATCATATAATTGCAAGTGGTAATCAAGATATTTTAAATATTTTAAAAAATAATCGAGAAATAAAAAAAACAATGGTAGTTGCTAATCTTGGTTATAGTTATATAAATAGTAAAAATGAATACAAACCATATTTAAAATTATCATCTGTTGTTAATCCAAGTGATTTTCTAGATTTACCTTTTAATTTAAAAGAAGGAAGATTTCCTGCTAATAGTAATGAAGTTGTAATATCTAATTCATTACTAACCAATGGTAAAGTAAATTTAAAAATAGGTGATACAATTAATTATAAATTAGGTAAAAGATATGCTTGTGATGTAGAACTAGACGAAGACTATTTAGTAAAAGAAGTAAAAGACATTGATGATAAAATTATATGTGGTAAGGAAAAGTTAGTTGAAGAAAAAGAATTATCTTTAAAAATTGTTGGAATAATAGATAGACCAAATTATACTTTTGAATCTTATTCAAGTCCTGGTTATACTAGCTTAACAGTTAATCTAGATAGTGATAATTTAATAACTTATAATACCTTAAAAACACCTAAAAATTATAATAAAGTATTTAATAGCTTAAAGAAAAGTAATAAATTTAAAAATCTTACTTTAAATAATGAAGTATTAAGATATGAAGTATTTAAGTTTAGTGATGAAACTTATAATATGATTTTAACTGTTGCTTTTGTTGTTACAGTTATTATTATGATAACTAGTATTTATTGTATTAAAAATTCCTTTGACATATCAACTCTTGAAAAAACAAAAATGTTTGGTCATTTAATAAGTTTAGGAGCAACTAAAAAACAAATTAAAAATATTGTTTTAAAAGAAGGATTTTACTTAGGAATAATTGGAATACCTCTTGGTTTATTCTTTGGAATACTTGCTGATTATATCTTAATTTTAGTTATGAAAAATATTTTAGAGACAACTTTTTTTAATGCTACTTTTGTTTTTAAAATATCATATTTAGCTATTATTCTAGCTATCATAACAAGTATTATAACAATTTACTTATCATGTATAAAATCAGCAAGACGTGCTAGTAAAATATCTCCAATTGAAGCAATTAGAAATAACTTAGATATAAAAATTAAAAACAATAAATTAATGCCCCGTAAAATAATAAAGAAAATATTTAAAACTCCTGGGGTACTTGCTTATAAAAATTTAAAAAGAAATAAAAAGAAATATAAAACAACGGTTATAAGTTTAGTAGTATCTATCTTAACTTTTATAACTATGAATACCTTTATTACTTATACATTTAAATTATCAGGTAATTATTATCAAGACTTAGATTATGATTTAAAAATAAGAGTAAATGATCCTACCAAAGAAAATATAAATAATATTATAAATTTAGATAATATAGATAAATATAATATAGTATATGAAGGTGAGATATTAAATGTTAAAGATACAAATAGATTAACTAAAGAAGGAATTAATTATTTAGATAATGAATTAAATATTAATATATTATTACTTGATGATAAGACTTTTACTAATTATTTAAAGAAATTAAAAATAACTAGTAATAAAGATGAAGGTATTTTAATTGATCATCATGCTTTTTATATAGATAATAAAACAGTTATTAGAAGATTAACTAATTATCATAAAAATGAATATATAAAAGGATTAATAGGAACAAAAGAATATAATATAAAAATATCTAATATAGAGAATAATAATACTTTTGGTTATGAAGATCATGTAGGAATGTATTTGATTTTAAATAAAGATTATTATAAAGATATAGATTATCATACAAGTGTTATTACAATTAGTAGTAAAAATGATCAAGACTTAGAAAATGATTTAGATAAACTTGATCAAAAATTATTTATTGATAATTTAAAAAGGATTAACAAGGATAGTAAATCAATGTTAGTAATAGTATCAATTTTCTTATATGGTTTTATAACTGTTATTACTTTAATAGGAATTACTAATATCTTTAATACAATTACAACTAATATGGCTTTAAGAAAAAAGGAATTTGCAACGATTAAAAGTATTGGAATGACAAAAAAGGAATTTAATAAAATGATTAATTTAGAAATATTATTTTATTTAACTAAATCCTTATTTTATGGAATAATTCTTGGTTTAATTGGTTCTTATTTAGTTTATTTATCTTTTGCATCTAATTATGATGCTGGATTTATAATACCTATTAAATCTATTGTTATTTGTTCTATTTCAGTTATTCTATTAATAACTGTAATTATGAAGTATGCAATTAGAAAAACAGATAAACAAAATATAATTGAAACAATAAGAAATGAAAATATTTAAAAATAATAACAAAAGAGATTGAAGAATTCAGTCTTTTTTGATATTATTATATTTAGGTAGAATAGATAAAAAACATAATAATATTTCTATTTTTGTAAAAGAAATTTAAGGAGTTTTTATGAATTTAATATTTTTAGTACTTGGTTTTGTTATTATTATAAAAGCCTCAGATATGTTAGTAAGTGGTTCTGTTAATTTAGCTAAATTTTTAAAAATACCAACTTTAGTAATTGGTTTAACTGTAATTGCAATTGCAACTGGAGTTCCTGAAATAGCTATTAGTATATCATCATCTTTAAAAGGATCAAATGGTTTATTACTTGGTAATTTACTTGGCTCTAATTTATTTAATATTTTATTTATTTTAGGTTTAATAGCTTTAATAAGACCTTTATATATAAAAAAAGAAATTATCTTAAAAAATTATGTTTTTGCTCTTTTATCTTGTATAGTATTACTAGTTGTTGCCAGCGATGCAATATTTTTAGATAACAAAATTAATTTAATTACTAGAACAGAAGGAATTCTCTTACTTTTATTTGCTTTTATTTTTTCTTATTCAACAGTATTAGATGCAACTTTAAATAAAAAGGCTAAGATAGAAACTTCTAAATTTTCTTTTAAAGATATTTTATATATTGTTTTTGGAATTATCTTAATTGCTTTATCAGCTGAAGTAATAGTGAATAGCTGTGTTAATATTAGTAAATATTTAGGGGTATCTGAAGATTTAATTGGTTTAACAATAATAGCAGTAGGAACAAATTTGCCAGAACTTGTAACTTCAATAGTTGCTGTTAAAAAAGGAGAAAGCGATATTGCAATTGGTAATTTAGTAGGAACTAATATTTATAATATCTTTTTAATCCTTGGACTTTCATCAACTATTAATCCAATTACCATAAGTACAAATGCTTATATAGATATTATTATTTTAACAATTACTAGTTTTATAGTTTATATATTTATTAGACATAAAAAAGATATTAATAAAATAGAAGGTATTACAATGATATTATTATATATTATTTACATTGTATATGTGGTGGTAAGATGAATTATTATAAAGAAAATATAGATGAAGTTTTAGATAATTTACAAACTAGTTTAAATGGTTTAAGTAAAGAAGAAGCTATAAAAAGATTAAATCGTTATGGTAAAAACGAATTGCCTAAAAAGAAAAGTATTAGTCTTTTTAAAATATTTTTTAATGAAATGCTTGATCCAATTGTAATAATATTGTTAGTAGTAACAATTATTTCCTTTCTAATAGGAGAAAATTTTGATGCTTTTTGTATTTTGTTTATTATTTTAGTAGATTTGATAACAGGAACAATTCAAGAATATTCAGCTACTAAAAAAGCTTTATCTTTAAATGAAATTATTAAAGTAAAATGTAAAGTATTGAGGGATAATAAAGAAACTTTTATAGATTCAACTAATTTAGTAATAGGCGATATTATTTATTTAGAATCAGGTAATAAAATATCAGGTGATTTAAGAATATTAGATTCTTATAATTTAACGGTTAATGAATCTATTTTAACGGGAGAAAGTGCCTCTATTTATAAAGACAATGAAATTATTCTTGAAAATACCATGGTTCAAGATAGGAAAAATATGTTATATGCAGGTTGTAATATTTTAACTGGTAGAGCTACTTGTGTTGTATGTGAAACTGGAAGCAATACTGAAATAGGTAAAATTGCAACTTCTATGAATAGTTTACAGGAAGAAAAATCACCTCTTACTATTAGAATTGAAAAGTTTTCTAAGCAAATTAGTTTAATTTTAATAGTTGCTTCTGTTATTTTAACAATGTTATTAATTTTTAAGGGTAATAAATTAAGTGATGTTTTTATGATGGTCGTTGCACTTACTGTTTCAGCTTTGCCTGAAGGATTACCTCTTGCTTTAACAATGGCTTTAACGATAGCATCAGGCAGAATGTTAAAGAAAAATGTAATAGTTAAAAAATTAAATTCCGTTGAATCTCTTGGTAGTTCAACAATTATTGCAAGTGATAAAACAGGAACTTTAACAGTAAATGAACAAACTGCTAAAATAATTGTTTTACCAAATAATAAAAAATATGAAATAACAGGAAGTGGTTATAAAAATGATGGCAAAGTTATTATAAACGATGAAAACGATACTTCTAAAATTTTAGATTTAGTAAAACTAGGATTAATTAATAATGAAGCTAGTTTTCTAAAAGATGAAGATACTTATTTAGGAGATTCTATTGATATAGCTTTTCTAGTTCTAGCTAAAAAAATGAATGTTTTAAAAAATGATATTAAAATAATTGATGAAATTCCTTATGAATCTATTAATAAATATTCAGCTGTTTTTTATAAAATAAAAAATGATGATAAAGTTTATTGTACTGTAAAAGGTTCAATTGAAAAAATTTTAGAATTTTCTAAATATATGGATAATAGCTTAATTGATAAAGAATTATTAACTAAGCAAAATGAAGAACTAGCAAAAGATGGGTATAGAGTAATTGCACTTGCAAGTGGTATAGTTAAATCAGATAAATTAGATGAAATAAAGATTAAAGATTTAACTTTTAATGGTTTAGTAGGTTTTATTGATCCAATAAGAGAAGATTGTAAAGATTCAATTAAAGAATGTATGAATGCTCATATAAAAGTTGTTATGATAACAGGAGATCATCCTTTAACGGCATTAAAAATAGGCAAAGATTTAAATATAGTTAGTAAAAATTCTGAAGTTACAACAGGTATGGAACTTGAAAGAAAATTTAAAGAAGGATTACTTAGTTTTGATGAATTTGTAGGTCAAAAGAAAATATTTGCGAGAGTTTCGCCTAATCAAAAACTAGAAATAGTAAAATCGTTTAAAAGGCAAGGGGAGTTTGTTGCTGTAACCGGTGATGGAGTAAATGATGCTCCGGCCTTGAAAGCTGCTAATCTTGGTATTTCTATGGGAAGTGGAACCGATGTTTGTATAGAAACTTCTAATATGATTTTAACTGATGATAAATTCTCATCAATTGTATCAGGTATTAAAGAAGGAAGATGTGCTTATAGTAACATTAGAAAAATTACTTATATGCTGATATCATGTGGTTTAGCAGAAGTGTTATTTTTTACTTTATCAATTATTTTTAACTATGAAGCTCCTTTAATTGCTATTCAATTATTATGGTTAAATTTAGTAACTGACGGTATGCAAGATATGGCCTTATCATTTGAAGGTGCTGAGGATGGCATTATGAATGAATATCCAAGATCACCAAAAGAAAACTTATTTGATAAAAGACTTATAAGTGAAGTTTTAATATCAGGTTTAACTATTGGTAGTTTAGTATTTTTATTATGGATATATTTAATTGATATTTTAAATTTTGAAGTAATAGTTGCAAGAGGTTATGTAATGGCTTTAATGGTATTCATTCAAAATATGCATGTATTAAATAGTCGAAGTGAAACAAAATCAATATTTGATAAACGCTTAAAACCTAATAAATACGTTTATTTTGCCATTATTAGTTCTATTATTTTACAAATATTAGTCATGGAAGTTCCAATTTTAAGTAGTATTCTAAAAACTAATTCCATTCCATTTATTCATTTAATATTTTTATTTCTTGTATCACTTACAATTTTATTTGTCATGGAATTATACAAAATATTCATAAATAAAAGAGATCATTGATCTCTTTTAATATACTTACTTAATTTTAATTTCTTTTTTCTTTTTTTATTTCTATATACTAAATATATAGGTTCTTTTTTCATATTTAAATATTCTTCTTTACTTAATTTAACTTTTAAATGAATTTCTTTTACTTCAAATGAAACCAAGTTAAGATATTTAATTTTTTCATAAGTAGTAGAACCAGATACCATTTTCATAGAATCTACTAAATTTAAATTATGATATTCACTTAAAACCATTTTTCTTTTTTTCTTTTTATAAATATCTAAGTTATAAATACTATTATTAGTATTTTTATTATTAAATACCTGTAAGATAAAATCTAACTCTATATATTTTGTATTATCATCGATATTATTATTAGAATCTAACCAAGCAATGTTCTTATTAATAATATTTATTTTCATTTTAAAAATATTTAAATAAAGTTTACCAAGATTTTTAAATTTATCATAGATTAAAATCATGAAAAAAGGTACTAAAATAATAGTTAGAATGATTTCAAAATCACTATCAAAAAAATTTGTCATATATCCCCCAAAACTACCATAATTATATCATATATAAGATAAAAATTCAAATTAATAAGCACTTGTATTTTTAGATTTTTTAAGTGGTTTAAATCCAGCTTCTATAAGTTCATCCATAGTAACAATTTTATTATTTAAAGCATATTTAATATTATATTCTTGATTATCTATTTTAACAAAGATACTACCACTTATAACACATGTAAAATAGTATCTATAATTATTGTCTTCATAGTAATATTCGATTGCTTGTGGACAATTATCACTACTTTTATCAATAATAATTATCCTTTTATTACTATTAATTATATTATCATCAATTGTAGTATCAATTATTGGATTATCATTAATGATATTATTATTTTTATTATTTTTATTATCTTTATTATCTTTATTGTTATCACTTTTATTATCGGTATCATTATCATTTTTTGAATTATTACTGTCAGTATTATTGTTGTTAGAATTATTTGGTTTATTATTATCAGTAATATTTTCTTTTATATTATTTTTGTTATCTAAATTATCATTTTCTTTTATTTTACAACTATATTTAAAAAATTTTGATTTTAGAACCATTTCATCATCACAGATATAGACATCATAGAAAATAGAACTATATTTTTCTCCATTATAACTTGTTAAAATCAATGGTTTCTTTTCAATTAATAGAAAAATAAAATCACTTATAAATAGTAAAAAAATAAAAATTACTACAATAAATAAGAATTTGTTAATTTTTTTCATAAATAATTCTCCTTGAATATATTATAACATAGATGCTTGCATTTATTAAACATTTTGTATATAATATACTCGTTTTTAGGGGGTTGCATGAAAAAATATAAAAATCGAGAAGATGTTAAAAAATATATTAATTGCATAGAAAATAATTATTTATATGATGAAGTAGAATTTGATTCTTTGATTGAAGATGAATATAATATTCCTGATCTTTTAACTTTATATTTGGAACAGGAAGAAAAAAACTATTTAAGAAGTATAATAAACAATTTAAAATTAATTGAAAAAAGATATATTTATTTAAAATTTGGTTTTTTAGATAGAGTATATTCAAATGATGAAATAAAAAAAATATTATCAATTAATACATCTCAATTAATAAGATTAAGAAGAATAACTTTAGTTAAACTAAAACACACATTAGAAAAATACTACTGTAAAGAAAATGAAAAACGAAGTAAATGATTTTGTCTTTAAACTATTTTTATCAAAGTAAAAAACATTTTTAGCTTGGAATAATTGCTATATAAAAAGTCGAATTTTGTTATTTGTATATTTTATAAGGGATAATTTGAAATTTGTTTTAAAGATAATAATGTTAACTGGATTAGAAAAATATAAAAGATGAAGTAGGGATTAATTATAAATGGTAAAATAAAAATTTATTATGAAATGTTAACATATATAATATATGTCTTAAAAAGATATTTAAATTTGAATTAGAAATCATTTTTAGTTTGCAATAATTGGTACTTAAAAAGTCGAAATTTGTTATTTATATATTTTATAAGGGTTATAGGATAAAATCAAATTTAAAAGTTGATGTCAATCGTATCAAAAGAAAAAAAACATTTTTTTTTGAAAAAACTGTTGACTTTTTATAAATATTTAGTATAATTGTAAATGTCTACTTTTGATGCGGATGTAGTTTAATGGTAGAACTTCAGCCTTCCAAGCTGACCACGTGGGTTCGATTCCCATCATCCGCTCCATTGAAGAATCTGTTCGGAATTTCGAACATTGATATATAAAAATCAATCGTAAAAGGATTGATTTTTTTGTTGTTTTAATCCCCGCGTCAGCATGGCAAGGCATTTTAATAACAAAGACTCATCCTAAAAAGAAAGGATGGTGAAATAATGTATTACTTTAATATTAACAAGAAAATGAAATATCTAACTGACAAAAAATTATCACTAAATGCTAAATGTTTATTGAGTATTATTCTATTTCAAGAAGAAATTAATGAGAATAAACTAGAGAAATATTGTACTGATGATAATGAAACAATTAAATATGCTTTACTTGAATTAAAATTTAATCGTTATGTTAAATATGATGCTGATTTAGGAAAACATATTGCATCTCCTATTTCATTTAATGAGTTAAGTGAAGAAAATTATAAAATATAAGAAAGGAAAATTTATGATTAATATTATTACTAAAGAAGTACCAATAGAAGAAGAATTAAAAACAAAATTAGAGTATATTTGTCAGTTTGCAAAAGTTAAACCTACAATTATTAATGGAAGTATTAAACATATTGATAAAACTAATTTAAGTTATATTGAACC
>CADBSI010000102.1 GCA_902797275.1 uncultured Erysipelotrichaceae bacterium
ATATTATATTTATTTTATTTTTATTTTGGTCTCTTAGCACCATATTTAGAACGACCTTGACGACGAGCTTCAACACCAGCAGTATCCATAGTACCACGAATAATATGATATCTAACACCAATTAAGTCTGGTACACGACCACCTCTTATTAATACAACACTATGTTCTTGTAAGTTGTGTCCTTCACCTGGAATATAACAAGTTACTTCCATGCTATTAGATAATCTTACACGAGCATATTTACGAAGAGCTGAGTTTGGTTTCTTTGGAGTCAATGTTCCAACACGAACACAAACACCACGTTTTTGAGGTGCATTAATCTTAGTTTGTTTCTTTTGAATTGTATTAACACCAACTAATAATACAGGTGATTTTGTTTTTCTAACCTTTTTACCTCTACCTTTTCTAACTAATTGATTAATTGTAGGCATATTTTCTCCTTCCTAACACACACATATCCTGGTGTGTCATTTATCCTTATAAAATTAAGACTTACTTAAACTAAGTCCAATTTCACAAACATGAATACTATACAATAACTAACTTACCTTGTCAATATTTTTTCTTGTTTTTTTTAATATTTTTTTACATGTTTTAACTATAAAACTAATATTTTATAACTATATTAGTATAATTTAATATGAATAATAAAAATAAAGAAATAAAACTTATTAATTTAAGTATAATAGCTATTACCATATTTATTATAACTCTACTTATTTCTTTATTATTAAACTATAATGAAAAACTAAAACTAGAAAATAAAAAGCTTATTTTTGATGAAAAACAAAGTATATATATATCTTTAATAAATAGAACTATAGTCTTAATAATTGCCCTTTATTTTATCTATAATAGTTATATAAGACAAAAAATTGATAATAAAGATGATTTTAATAGTAATTTAGAATTATTAGCAGCTTTTCTTGCTTTTATTTCTTCTTTTATTGCTTTTTATATTGTTTTTATTAATTTAAATAATAATAAATTTGATGTATCAGAAGTAGAAGAACCAACTATATAAAAAAAATTAGAAACCGAAATTTCTAATTTTTCTTTTTCTTAGTTAAAACTTTACCTACTTTATCTATTACTCTAATACTATCTTCATTTAATTCTTCATACGCATAGATAACATCCATTCCATAAAAACCTTTATCTAAATTAGTTTTAATTAAGTATTCTAACATATTAGGATTTTCAAGAACTTGTTTTATTATAGTATCAGCATTTTTATAACCTATTATATTTATTTTTAATAAAATAGCAGTTATATAATTTAAAACAAAACGATTATTAGTAGCAAGTAAACATTTAAGTAATTCACATTTTTCTTTATCACGATAAATATCAGTATTCATCACTACTTTTTCAATTAATTGTAATTGATAATCATTTGCAAAGTTAATATAATCAAGAGCACTTAAATTATCATGTACTAAAAATCTTGGTTTTGCAACTATATTATAAAATACTCTTGCTTGTTTAGTATTTTTAACTTTTAAATATTTATTAACAATAACATCAAAGTTATTATATTCAAGAACACTTGGTAATAAGAAAATATCTAAAAGTCTACCACATAAATCCGGTTTTTCTAATTTCAAAATAGCTTTCAAAGCATCTGGTAATCTTGTATAAAATGTCATACCATCAAAAGTTAAATTTAAATTTAATGGGTTTTCTGATAAATATTTATCATATAAATATTTATTACCTACAACACTTTTTATTAAAGCTGTCATAAGTTTAGCTTGAAATTCATATTCTGTTTTTATAATTGAATCTAAATAATCTAATATTTTATTATTTTCTAAATTATCTAACGGAATACTAGTAGTTAAATCAACTATCTCAAAAGCTTGAAAACTTGTTTTAGATTTTAAAATATAATTAGTTATTAAAGTAAATTGATAATTATTCAATATTCCTCTTTGATTACAAATATTATCGTCTTTAATATTATAAGTTAAAGCTCTTTTATTAGCAATTAAATCTGTTATACTATCTAATTTAAATTTAGCATCACATTCATTATATAAAGCTAATATTTCCTTAAATCTCATATCATTTATATTAGGTTTATTTTGAACTAAAAATTTAATATGAGATAATTTATTTTTATTTTTTTTATCTAATACATAATTAAGTGTACTTTTTAATATATTACTAGTAAACATATAATAGTCTGTCATAATTTCAAGTACTAAATCTGCAACTTTAGAATCACGTATTTTTGGAAAAACACTAACTAAATTATAAACATCTATACTTTTATAAACATTATAATTTTCTAAAGCAGCTGGTATATAAGATAGAAACTCTGAATTTGGATTATTTAATATTAAATAAACAAAACGACTAAATTCTTCATGTTTAGAAATATTAGGTATTGAAAATAAATCTTCTAAAGCAGCAACTTGTTCATCAGTTTTAGCATCATTTATATAAACTACTATTTCCATTAATGCTTTTTCATTTAAAGTTGTAATATCACTGTTAGTTATTAAATCACAAATCATATCTGCTTTATAACGGCTACTAATATTTATAAATGAACGAGCAAATTCTAATATATCATCATTAAAAATGATTTCAGTTTTTAAAATTAGATTCATAAGCATACCAGTATTATCACTTTGACTATTATAAATTATTTTGGTAAGTTCACGAACAACTTCTTTTTTACCACTAAGTTTTCCTTGTTTATCTAAAGTTTCTATAAATTTAACATAAGATTTAAATTTAGATGCAGGATACTTTAAAATTAAATATAGTTCCTCATCTGTAAAAGTTTTAGTATATTCACAAAAATAAGGAATTCTATACACTTCTGGTTTTATTTTTAACTCAATAAAACGATTTTTTAATTCTCCATATAAATTCATATAAATAACCCCCTTTTTATATGTCAGAGAGATTATACCATATTTTACACTATTTTGTCAATTATTTTTAAAAAAAAGACTAGTCAGCGTCTGGTATTAAACCAAAACCGGTAACTACTCTTCTTCCTCCACTAACAGGTTTTCCAAAAACATTTTTAGGATTATTAACTAAAGTACCATTAACAACCATTTGACTTGAGGTACCACCATCAAGATTAGCAGCATTATAAGCACCATATAATTCTAGAGTTTCCACTACTTCTTTCATAGTTGGTCCTGATCCATGAGTTCCTTCAGTTGCTAAGAACATAATTACTCCATCTTTTCTTTGAGCAATAGCAACTCTTGCTGCTCTATCATAACCACCAACAGATGAATTATACTTAATACTTTCACCATTAACAATTAGGAAAGGTCCAAATTGAAGACCATCACGCATACCCATATTAATTGCTTCTTCTCCAGTTGCATTTACAAGTAATAGCTTAGAATCATTGGTAATTCCAATTATGTCTTGTTTAGAATTATCTTCGGCCCAAATAACTTTACCATTCTTTATAACATAGCCCATAGGTGTATCACTACCCCAGCCATCAAGATCTTTGAAACCTCCTCCATTTATACAAACAGATCCACCATATCTTTTACACATTTTAAGAACTGTTTCCTGACCAGATCCTGTATTAAAAGTTTTACTTGTTATTAATCTAACTTTACTTGGTTCATATATTGCTACTAAATGAGCATTATAAGAACCTACTTTAATTTTTAAATATTTATAAGTATCACCTTTTTTATTTCTTTTTAAAATAGCTTCATCATATTCATTATCATAGGTATCTTTTTCACCTGTATCAATTATAATATCATCTAATTTAATTTCTTCATCAACTGGAATGAATTTATTTAAATCCATGATTTTTTGAACTGTTTCTTCACTATAAAAAGTATAAGCAATATATTGATGGGTTTTAGTAACCATAGCCGTATTTACAATAATATTACGAAATTTTTCATAAGGACCATAGAAAAGAACAAAACAAAAAATAGCTAAAACATCTATTACAATAAAGATAATTGTTGATTTACGCATTACTACCCTCCACAATAAATGGTGCTAATTTACTACCATTACCACTTTTAATCTTAAGTGATTTAGTTAAACCAAGTCCATATCTTACATTTCTTTTAGTATCAACTTTACTTGTTAATAAAGATCCATTATATAAATACACTTGTTTATCTTTAGTATCACTTAAATAATAATTTTTTAAAGTATCATTAAATTTTAAATCAGTAAGACTTAAAAGACCAATTTTATCCTTAGTACCTGAAAAATCTACTTCCAATAACAAATCATCAATTTTTAAATCCTTAACATAACTATCCAAATATTTCTTTAAAGAAGATTTACTATAATCATTACTAGTTTTATCAAAAATAATATCTTTTAATACCTTATCACTTTCTACTTTTAAATAATTATCACCTATTTCATAAACAATATAAGTATTATCGTTTATATCTAAATAAGATCCAACTCTAATTTCTTTTTTATTATCACTTATTTGATATGGATTATTAATACTACCATCTCCACTTATTAAAACAGTTGAATTTTTTAAAGTTAAAACTGGTTTTATCCCATACATTTTAGTAGGTAGGCTATTACTAACACTATTACCTGTTGTATGCCATACATTAGTTTTACCATAGTTATAAAGCCATAAATATTCTTTATCTTTAATTAAATAAGATTTAGAATTACTCATACTATTTAAAAAATCACTAATTCCAAGTAATTTAACATAAGTATTATTTTCTTGTTTTTCACATGTAATTTCACTTAATTCAGGAACAACATCAGAACAAATACTTGATTTAACCAATAAAGATTTATCAATAATATTTAAAAACTTATCTTCTAAATACTTAGATATATTAGATTTAGAAAAATCTGTTATTTCATCATCCCATTTAATTTTATTTATATAATCATCTAAAATAACTTCAATAGTTTTATCAGTATTAATTCTAACTATTCTAAATAACATATTATCAATAATAATATAATTATTAACATTAACTCCTTTATATAAATAATTACCACCACTTATATATAATCCATCCCCTTCATAAACAATACTTGAACTTGTAACAATAGATGAAGCTAGATTAGATAAAGTTTCTCCACTTTCAGATTTAGGATTATATATTTTATAATATTTAATTAACCGTCTACCATAATAAAAACAACAGCTAAAAATAAATATTATACTAATAATACAAAAAATAGTTTGTACCTTAGGAGCTTTTATAATTCTTTTAGTTTTTCTTTTTTTAATTTTTTTCTTTTCTTCCATAACTCTACTCCAAACAATTAAATTATACAAAAACTAAAAAATTATTTCAATAGATTTAAAGTTAAAAAAAAAGAATATGTAAAGTATGTAAACTATTTAACTATACCACCATTTTCTTTTTCTGTTAACATATCTTGAAGTTTTAATAAACTATTTTTAACAATTCTACCAATTCTAGCTTTAGAACAACCATATTTCTCGGCTAATTTAGAATAAGATAACTTTTCACCTTTAAAACCAAAAGATGATAGCATAACATCTTGATTCATAGGAGAAAACGAAGTTATTTTTTCTTTAAGTAAATCACATATTTCCTTTTCTATATAATCATTTTCAAGATCAATATCATTTGGAAATAAACTAATTTCATCTATTTTTTCATCTAAACTTAAAAACTCTAATTTCTTTTTATCAGGGTTTATAAATTTTAATATTTCAGTTTTAATACAAATAACAGCAAAAGTACTAAACTTAGCATTAGATCTACCATCATAATATTTAAGAGCTTTTATAACACCTAATATTCCTATTTCTACTAAATCATTATAAGAATATGAAATATTTTTACCAATTGAAGTATAAAAATATTTATAAACACAATATTTAACTAAAGGAATATAACCAATTATTATTTTATCACGATACTCAACTTTTCCTTCTTTATACAATTTTAAATATTCAAATACTTCTTCATTTGTAATTGCTTTAATATCATTATACAAAATAACACTCCCTTTACTTTATTCTATCATAATACCCATTATTATTCATTTTTAATCTTAATTTATATAAAGTCATTCTTATAATCCTAGATGCATTAGCATAAGAAATATTATATTTAGAAGAAATATCATGTAAATTAAGTTTAGCACCACTAAAACCAAAATAATCTAAAATCATATTTTTAGTATCAAGATCAAGAGTATTTAAAACATCTTGTAATACTACCAATATTTCTTTTTTTAAATAATTATTTTCAAGATCAAAATTACTCATTAAACCCTTTCCTCTTTCAGAAAGTTTCTCATTTAACTCATCTAAACTAACAACATTTATTCTTTCCTGTTTAATATATCTTTTTACTTCTGATCTAACATAATAAGAAGCATAATTATAAAAATTAGTTTTTCTTGATAAATCATAATTATCAATAGCAAGCATTATTCCAGTTATACCAACTTCAACTAAATCATCATAATTTAAAGATTTTCTTTTTTCAATAGTATATCCAAAACAATTATAAATTAAACGTCTAATAAAAGGAATAGATGCAACTACTATTTTTTCATAATATTCTACCCTACCTTCTTTATACAACTTAAGACAATTAAACATTTCATTATTAGTAAGTCTAATAACATTATCATATTCCATAAATACCCCCAAAAAAACAGGAGTATTATACCATAAAAACAAAAATATGTAAAATTTAAAAAAAGATTTAAAAAAAGCAGATAAAAATATCTGCAAATTTTTAAATCTTACGTTATTATTAATTATTTTTTTTCAAAATAACTAAAGAATTAATTCAGTAATAAATTCAATTACAATAAGAATTAATTCTTATAACTATAAGAAAATCACCTCCATTTAATAAATAATATTTTATATAAATAGTGAGTTAAATATTATTCTTAATTTCGATTATTAACTTATCATGGACTCATTATAATGATACTATTTATTAAAACTTAAGTCAATTAATTAAAAAAGAAAAAACACGAATTGACATTTTTTGACAAATAATATAGAATAACTAACTGTAATTCAATTGAATTACATTATTTTTTCATTTTTCAAAAAGTTTTAACTATTGTCTCCTTCAAATAAAACAACAGTTAAAACAATTATTCATATCCATTTGAATTTCTTGCAGAATAGTTATCAAACTATTCTTTTTTTATAAATTTAATAACTATCACATACTTCATTATTAGAACCATATATTGTTACACCACTTGCTGTATAAGGTTTACTATAAGATAACCATGGATAATATTTAGTAGTATCTGTACTATATGCTTGAATATTTTTAATTTCATTACATGATTTATTAATAGTTATTTTTGATAAATCAGGATTACTTGAAGTTGATTTAGCAAATGGTTGGCTAGCAATATATAGGATACCTTTTCCAATAGTTATACTTGTTAATTTATTATTGTAGAAAACATAATTACCTATTGTTGTTACACTATCTGGTATTGTTATACTTGTTAACTGATTATTTTGAAAAGCATTGTTACCTATATATTCTAGTC
>CADBSI010000103.1 GCA_902797275.1 uncultured Erysipelotrichaceae bacterium
ACTTAAAAATGTTGAAAAAACATTTTTTATTTTTCTTCAAAAAACAAACCTCTAAAAAATTATAGGGGTTTGTCTACATTCTGAAGAACAAGTAATTGTTCTTAAGAAATTAACTAATTTTATTTTAGAAGAATATGAATTTAGTCCAAGTGCTTCTTATTTAGCTTTTATACATAAATATTTATTTGATGATGTTTACTATTTTGCTGGAGAGTATCGTTTAGTAAATATGTTTAAACAAGATAGTGCTTTTTTAGATTTTAATTTAATTAAAGAAGAACTTCCTAAAGTAATAAATAAATATAATAGTATGGAAGTAGTAAATAATAAATTTACAATTGCTAGAACTTTAGGAGAGTTTTACCGAGAACTTATTTATATTCATCCTTTTAGAGAAGGAAACGGAAGAACTATAAGAGAATTTTTAAGAGAATATACTATGTATAAATATAATTTAATTTTAGATTATAGTAAGATTAATAAACAAAACTTTTTACTTGGAATAACTGATAGTTATACATATCCTAGTTTACTTGCTTATGAAATTAATAATGCTTTAGTTGAACCTAAGAAAGAATTAAAAAAATAATTCTTTCTTTTAATATAAAATCTTTACTTTTGCATCACAAAACAGTAAAATGTGATACAAAAGTAAAGATAAATAAAATAAACGCATATTAATTAGCTAAAAAATAGTTCTAAGTACTCTTTCTTCACATATTCTTTAATGAATAGAAAGTGAGTGTTTATGGATAAAAATGAAATAATTAAAAATATAGGTCAAAGAACGGGTGGAGATATTTATCTTGGAGTAGTAGGAGGAGTTAGAACAGGTAAAAGTACGTTTATTAAAAAAATGGTTGAAACTTTAATTATTCCAAATATTCCAGATGAATTTGAAAAGAAAAGATGTTTAGATGAAATACCTCAAAGTGCAGCTGGAAAAACAGTTATGACAACTGAACCTAAATTTGTTCCTAATAATGCTATTAGTATTAACGTTGATGATTTTTCTTGTAAAATTAGATTAATTGATTGTGTCGGGTATATTATTAAAAATGCTAAGGGTATAGAAGATGAGAATGGTCCAAGAATGGTTAAAACTCCTTGGTATGATGAAACAATTCCTTTTAGTGAAGCAGCTGAAATTGGAACTGAGAAAGTTATTAAAGAACATTCAACCATTGGTATTGTCATGACAACTGATGGATCAATTGGAGAATTTGAAAGAAATGACTATGTAGAAGCTGAAGAAAGAGTAATTCAAGAATTAAAAGAAATTAATAAACCTTTTATAGTTATTATGAATACAACCCATCCTATGTTACCTGATACAATTAGGTTAGCATCCGAATTAAAAGAAAAATATGATGTTCCAGTTATGCCTTTAAGTGTTGAAACAATGACAGAACATGATATGATTGATATTTTAAGGGAAGCTTTATATGAATTTCCAATTTTAGAAGTAAAAGTAAAATTACCAGATTGGATTGCTGTTTTAAATCCAAGTCATCCTGTTAAACAAGTATATATAAATTCCATTAAAGAAAGTGTTGTTGAAATTGATAAATTAAGAAGTGTTGAAGATATAACTAAACATTTTAAAGAAAAAGAAGAAATTGAAAAAGCTTATTTATCAAGTGTTGATCCAGCAACAGGTGAAGTAATAATAACTTTAGAAGCTCCAAATGATTTGTATAACAAGGTTTTACATGAAATAATTAATATTGATGTTTCCAACAAAAAAGATTTACTTAAGTTATTTCAAGAATACAGTGAAGCTAAAACGGAATATGATCAAGTTAAATATGCTCTTAAAATGGTTAAACAAACTGGTTATGGAGTAGCAACTCCAACTTTATCAGATATGAAATTAACCAATCCTGAAATAACTAAGCAAGGAACCCGTTTTGGAGTTAAATTAAAAGCAACTGCTCCATCAATTCATATGATAAGAGTAGATGTTAATTCAACTTTTGAACCAATTATAGGATCAGAACTTCAAAGCCGAGAATTAATTAATCATTTAATGAAAGATTATGAAACAAATCCATCTAGTATTTGGAAAAGTGAAATATTTGGAAGAAGTCTAGATGTTATTGTTCAAGAAGGAATACAATCTAAAATAAATATGATGCCTGAAAATATTAGATTTAAACTTCAACAAACTTTAACTAAAATAGTTAATCGTGGTTCAGGTAATTTAATTGCTATTGTTTTATAGTAAATTAAATAAAAAGATCTTATTCACTTAAGATCTTTTCTGTATTTTTAAAGTTTAATTTAGCAATACTTTCTAGTTTTTCTTTACCATATTTTTTTACAATTTCTTTTCCTATTTCATCTACTTTAGGTCCAGCTCCTTTTGGTAGATTGAAGCCAATACTTTTACTTAGTTTATTAAATTCTTGAATAAATATATAACGACTTATTATACTACTTGCAGCAACCGCCATGTTTTTATCTTCGGCTTTGGTCATGAAAGTTATATTTCTTTGAACAAGTTTAGCATCTTTTAAATAATTATAATAAACGTATTTTTCGGCAAATTGATCAACTATGATAGCATCTATTATAGGATGTTCCTCGTTTATCATTTGGTATAAAACTTTGTTATGCATGATAGCTTTTATTTTATTCATGTTGTAATCCTTATTAAACTTATTATAATCTTGGTTAGTTAAAACTAAACTTTTATATTTAATTCTTTTTATTATTTTAGGTGCAATTTCAAGTATTTTTTCATCTGTTATTTTTTTACTGTCCATGACACCCAATTCTTTTAAAAAACTAACATCTTCTTTTTTTACATATGAACTACTAACAACAATAGGACCAAAGTAATCTCCTGTACCAACTTCATCTGAACCAACCGAGTTAATATACATATATTTTGTATCTTTTATAGTTTCTTTTTTCTCTTTTTTCTTATTATCAGAGTTTGTAAAATCAACATATCCAGTATTAATTTTTTCGGTTTCAATCCAGAACTCACTTGCAAGATCGGCATCACTTCCTTGAAAAACAGCTTTTCCTGAATTATACAAGGTAACAACTGTATCCCCATCAACCGCTTGAAAGGTAGCATAATCAGGAGTTTTCTCTCTTTTTAAATCTTCAAAGTATTCAATCATTTGTTCTTTAGTTTTATCACTTACTTTAACTGTAATCGTCATTTAAATCACCAAAGTAATTGTATCAAAAACTTGTTAAATAAGCAAGAAAAAAAGGACTATTCAGTTTGTCCTAATTTTTCTATTTCGTCTAATAAAGCCATAATTCCTTCATTTGTACTTATTTTTTCTAAAATATTATTCATTTCATCTTCAGTAATATCACTAAAGTTAGTAGCATTTTTAACATCAACACTTGTAAATTTAGCAAGTTTATTTTTAGAAAAACCAAATGTTATATTACCACTTAAATCAGTATCATTTAAATAAGCAACTACATTAACAAGATTATCTTTAATATCTATATCTAATTTAACCGGTTCTTTGTTTTCTTCAGTAAACTCTACTTTATAAATATTATTATTTTTATCAACTGTTATAGTATTATTATCACTTATAATTTCTAATTTTACAAAGTTTTTATTATCAGTATAAAGAATTACTTTGTTAATAGTAAAATCATAATCTTCACTATCTAAATCCATTTCTTTTTTTAATTCATCAGTTATAACTAAAGTACTTTTTAAAACATTTTTATTATTTAGACTAACATTTTCTTCCCTTATTTCAGCTTTATCTAAATTATCTATTAATTTTTCTTGATAATCATTTAAATATTCTTTTAAATCATTTGTATTCATATCAAGATTAAACATTTCTTCATATTCTTCTATTTTATCACTTTTATAATATTTATCAGTTATATTATTTAAATTAAAATATAAATAACTATTCTCTGTATAAATATTTCCTTTTAATAATTCTTTATTATTATAAGTTGAATTTAAATTAATATTCATTTTCTTATTAGTAAAATCTATTTGATAAGAACTATCTACTTTAACTTTATTTAATAAATTAACAACATCTTTCATATCTTGATTATTAGTATTTAAATTAAAACTTAAAGTTATTTTTCCTTCACTATCTAAAGTATTAACAAGATTTTCTTCTAAATAAGTAAAACTTTTATTAATATAAGTTTCAAAAGTACTACTTTTTTTAAATAAATAAAAATATATTACTCCTCCTATTATAACTAGACCAATTATAAGTAATAAAAGGGCTATTTTACTTTTTTTCTTTTCATCTTTCATAAATAATCACACTCCTACTATATAAGTATAGCATACTTATCTTTAAATTCAATTATCTTTTAAATACTTTGGTATTATTTTTTTCTAATTCATTTAAATAAGCATTAATTAAAATAAGATGTTTTAAATCATTAGTTATAAAATAAGGCTTATCATTAGTAGGAAATATTAAATTACTATTATTTTTATCAAATAAAACTCCAATTCCTCCAGCATTAACCCAACCAATTATTTTTTCTTTAGAATCATCTACTAAAATATTATTATTGGCTTTAACAGCATAATGTTTTTCAATACTTTTAGGAATATTAAATACTTGAATATTAGGTAATAATTCATTAAATTCATCTTTTTTTACTTTACCTTCTAAATAAGAACAATGATGTGTTGCAACAGCTACTAAATTAAAAACATTACTAGCTTTTAATTTTAATATTTTCATGCAACTATCATTTATCTCTCCACTTCTTTTTATTAAATCTTCCCAGTTAACATTTCTAAAATAATTAGTAATTGCTTCTTGATTAGTAGTATCAATTCCCATTAATTCCATATCACTAAAAGCTACTACAATTGTATCAAAAATAACACCATCACAATCAATATATAAATCTCTTTTCATAAAACACCACTTGAATATACTATCATAATAAATTTAATTTGTCATGGTATTTTTTTAAAAAATATATAATAAAATATAATATGAATATAAGAGAATTTATAAACCCTAAAGAATTAAAAATAATTTATTTTACTAATTATATAAATATAATAAATTATGATGAAATTATTTTATTAACAGACAATAAAATATTACTTTTAAAAGATAAAAAAACTATTACTATAAAAGGTGATAACTTATTATTAAATAAATTATTAGATAAAGAAATATTAATACATGGTAATATTAAAACAATAGAATTGTAGGTGAAATATGAATATTTATATTTTAAAAATAAATAAAAAGTATTTAAATAATATTTTAAAATATAAAATAAATATAAATAAAATAGTTTCTAAAGATAATTATTATTATTTATATTTAAATACTTTAAATTATAATAAAATTAAAAAAATATTTAAAATATATAATATAGAAGTAATAGGATATAAAGGTTTAATAAAATATAAAATGTTATTAAAAAAATATTATTTATTTTTAATATTTTTTGTTATAAGTATATTTTTAAATATTTTTTTAAGTAATATTATTTTTTCTGTAGAAATAAATACTAATAATAATGAATTAAAAAACTTTTTATTAAAAGAATTAAAGAATTATAAAATAGATAAATATAATTTTAGAAAAAGTTATACAGAAAAAGAAAAAATTAAAAATAGTATTTTAAATGATAATAAAGATTATCTTGAGTGGTTAGAAATAACTAGGGTAGGTTGTAAGTATATTGTAAATGTATCAGAAAGGATTAAAAAAGATATAGATGATGATTTAAAACCAAGAGATGTTGTTGCTAGAAAGAATGCTATTATTTTATCTATTAAAGCAACTAATGGTAGTATTATTAAAAAATTAAATGATTATGTAAAACAAGGAGAGGTAATTGTAAGTGGAAAGATTATTCATAAAGATAGTGTTGTTAATTTAGTAAAATCTGATGCTATTATTTATGGAGAAACTTGGTATACAGTTCATATTACTTATCCAATTACTTATTATGAAAATAAAAAAACTGGTTCTTCTAAAAAAAGATTTAGTTTAACTTTTTTAGGTAAAAAAATAAATTCTAAAAAAGATTATAAAAATGAAGAAATAATAGAAAATAAAATTTTTTATCATAAGTTTTTACCAATTAAATTAAGTAAAGAAATTCTTTATGAAATAGAAAAAACAGATGATGTTTTAACAATAGAAGAAGCTTATAGTAAAGCTATGAATTTAGCATATTTAAAGATGAAAGAAAATTTATTAGAAGATAGTAAAATATTAGATCAAAAAAAATTGAAATTTGTTGTAAAAAATAGTACAATAGATTTAGATGTTTTCTTTAAAGTTTATGAAAATATCACTAGTTATCAAGAAATCGAGTTAGAAGGAGAATAGTATGGTAAATTTAGCTAAAGATGCAGCTAATGTAATCGATACAACTTGGCCTATTGTTATTATTACACTTATTTCAGTAGTATCTTTAAGAATTACTTATTTAATTAAAACAAAACATAAATTTATTTTATATGAAGAACTACTAAGTTTATTATTTATTATTTATTTATTAATGTTTTTTCAAGTAGTTACTTATCAAGATGTTATTTCTTATGGAAATAATTTTATTCCTTTTAAAGAATTAACAAGATATAGATTAGGATCTAACTTATTTTATAAAAATATTGTTGGTAATATTTTATTATTTATGCCATATGGATTCTTTACTTCTTACTATTTAAAATTAGATAAAAAAAGAGTTGCTTTTTTTCTTATTTTTCTTATGTCTTGTTCTATTGAAGTAGTGCAACTTATAATAGGAAGATGTTTTGATGTAGATGATATTTTATTAAATTTGACAGGTGGCATGGCTGGTTATTTTATTTATCAGTTATTAGAAGTTTTAACTGATAAAATGTCTAGAAGAACTATTAGTACAATTTTAATAGGTTTATTAATAACTTTAATAGTTATTCTTTTATATGTGATGATGTGAGGTAATATGAAAATAGGTTTATTTAATGAATTAGATTGTAATTTAGATAATTATTTTAAAGAAATGAAAAAAGTTTTAAAAGTAGGACTTAAAAAATTAGATATTAAAAAAGTAGAATTTAATGTTATTATTGTTTCAAATGATTATATTCATGAACTAAATAAGAATTATCGAGGAATTGATAGAGAAACTGATGTTATTAGCTTTGCTCTTGAAGATGATAAAACTTTTAATCCCGAGGGAAGAGTACTTGGCGATATTTATATATCTTTAGATAAAGCTAAAAGTCAAGCTGAAGAATATGGGCATTCCTTAAAAAGAGAATTATGCTTTTTAGCAGTTCATGGTATGCTACATTTACTTGGGTATGATCATATGAAGAAAGATGAAGAAGAAATAATGTTTAATCTTCAAGATGAAATATTAGAAAGTGCTGGTATAACAAGATAATTTTAAAAAAACTACTTGAAAAATTAAAAATTATTTGCTAAACTTAAAGAGTAAAAAATAAAAGGAGTTGATTAAATGAAAATTAAGAATAATTGCTTTACAACTAATCAAACTCTAACTTTACAAAACTTTACATGGTGGGGGGTAGAAATACCCTATAATTCTTTATATAGAAAGGAATTTAAGCAAATAAATGATACTTAATAACATGAT
Organism: uncultured Erysipelotrichaceae bacterium; assembly: GCA_902797275.1. Lineage (GTDB taxonomy): Bacteria > Bacillota_I > Bacilli_A > RF39 > UBA660 > RUG591. The sequence goes on from CADBSI010000103.1 coordinate 7,591, forward strand.
TAAGTTTACAGTATATCTGTAATTTTTAATCATGTTTTTTTATAACAAATAAAGGAGCTTTAAATGAAAAACAAAAAAATAATAATAACCTTAAGTATAATAGCAATATTAGTACTTACAATAGGAATAACTTATTCAATATTTA
>CADBSI010000104.1 GCA_902797275.1 uncultured Erysipelotrichaceae bacterium
AATTAGTTATGGTAACGGAGGCTGGTTTTGCTCCTTATGAATATTATGAAAATGGAAAAATTGTGGGGGTAGATGTAGATATTGCCAAAGAAATTGCTAAATATTTAAATAAAGAATTAGTTGTAAAAGATGTTTCATTTGATTCTATTATAAATGAGGTTAAAAGTGGAAAAGCCGACTTTGGAGCAGCTGGTATTAGTTTTACAGAAGAAAGAAGCCAAGAAGTAGATTTTACAATTGATTATAGTATTTCTAAACAAGTCATAATTGTTAAAAATAATGTTAACAAAGTAGATGACTTGAATAACAAAAAGATATCAGTTCAACTTGGAAGTGTTGCTGATAGTTATATAACTAAAAATTATAAAAATGCTGTTATTGTTAGACAAAAGAAATACTTAGCAGCAATAGAAGATTTGAAAAATGATAAAGTAGACTTAGTTATTATGGATGAATTACCTGCAAGAGAAATTTTAAAAAATAATAAAGGTTTAAAAATACTTGATCAAGAATTATTTACAGATAAATATGGAATGGTTGTTAAAAAAGGAAACACTGAACTTCTTAATGCTATTAATAAAGTTTTAAGTGATTTAATAGCTGATAAAAAGATAGAAGAATTTGTTTTAAACCATACGAGTGAGTAGTTATGATAATAGATAATTTTTATAAATCATTTTTATATGATAAAAGATATATGTATATATTTGAAGGACTTTTAAATACTTTATTAATTGCTTTCTTTGCAGTTATTATTGGAGTATTAATAGGATCGGTTATTGCTATAATTAGAAATTATCATGAGAATACAAAAAGACTTAATGTTTTAAACTTTTTAGGTGGCTTGTATGTAAATGTTATAAGAGGAACTCCTGTAATTCTTCAATTAATGATAATTTATTATGTTATTTTTAAAACAAGTGATATTAATATTTTAATTGTTGGTATCATAGCTTTTGGAATTAATTCAGGAGCCTATGTTGCTGAGATTATAAGAGCTGGAATTGATTCTATTCCAAAAGATCAATTAGAAGGAGGGCTTGCTCTTGGATTAAATTATTTTAAATGTATGAGGTATATTGTCATGCCTCAAGCTATTAAAAATATTTTGCCAGCTCTTGGAAATGAATTTATTACTCTTGTTAAAGAAACCTCAGTTGGTTCAATGATCGGAATAGTTGATTTAACCAAAGCATCAGATATAATTGCATCACGTACTTATGAATACTTTTTCCCACTAATCATGGTTGCAATTATTTATTTAATCATAACCATTGGTTTATCTAAACTAGTTAAGAAAATGGAGGTTAAACTTGGAAAAAATATTAACAGTTAAAAATTTAGTAATGAAGTTTTCTAATCATGCTGTTTTAAAAAATATAGATTTTGATATAGAAAAAGGAGAAAAAGTATTTATAATTGGTCCATCAGGATGTGGGAAATCAACTCTTTTAAGATGTCTTAATTATTTAATAAAACCAACAAGAGGTGATATAACATTTGAAGGACAAGATTTAAAGAAAACTGATATAAATTTAATAAGAACTAAATTAGGACTTGTTTTTCAAAGTTTTAATTTATTTCCTCATTTAACTGTTTTAGAAAACATAATACTTGCTCCAACAAAATTAAAACTAATGAAAGAAGAAGAAGCTAAACAAAAAGCTTTAGAATTATTAAATTCTATTAAGTTAAAAGATAAAGCTAACTTTTACCCAGATGAATTATCAGGTGGTCAAAAACAAAGGGTAGCAATTATTAGAACTTTAATTATGGAACCAAACTTAATCATGTTTGATGAACCAACCTCAGCTCTTGATCCTAAAATGATTAAGGAAGTAACAAGTCTAATTCAAGAAGTAGCTGAAACTGGTATTACTATGTTAATAGTATCTCATGAAATGGAATTTGTAAAAAGCTTAGCAACGAGAGTTATTTTCATGCAAGATGGAAAAATAATTGAAGAAGGTTCACCTAATGAAATATTTAAAAATCCTAAGACTAAAGAATTACAAGAATTTTTAAATAATTAATAAAAGTAAAAATAAATGTAAAATTATTAATATTAATTAAAAAAAATAAAAAAAATTAAAAAGTATGTTATAATAAAATTAAGAATAGGGAGGATATATGAATATATTAAATGTTACAAGTGAAATTAAACCACTTAAAGAAGTTTTAGTTCACCGTCCAGGAAAGGAACTATTAAACTTAACACCTAATACATTACAAGAATTATTGTTTGATGATATTCCTTTTTTAAAGGATGCTCAAGCTGAACATGATGAATTTGTTCAAATTTTAAGAGATAATGATATAAATGTTGTTTATCTTGAAGATTTGATGACAGAGACTTTGGATTCTAATCCAAAATTAAAACCTAGATTTATAAAAAGATTTATAAAAGAAGCAGGAATTAATACTCCAAAGTATCGTGATTTAGTATATGATTACTTGATGAGTATTAAAAATACTAAAGCATTTGTTTTAAAAACAATGGAAGGTATTCAAATAAGTGAATTAGATAAGAATAAAAGAGTAATGGAAAAATCTCTTGTTGATTTGGTAACTGCTGAAAGTGATTTTATAGTAGATCCTATGCCAAATTTGTATTTCACAAGAGATCCATTTGCAACTATTGGGTCAGGTATATCTTTAAATAGAATGTATTCGATTACTAGAAATAGAGAAACAATTTATGCTGATTATATATTTACTCACCATCCAAAATATAAAGGACATGTTGATAAATATTATGATCGTACTTTTGATTGTCATATTGAAGGTGGTGATATTTTAAATTTAACTGATAAAGTACTTGCAGTTGGTATTAGTCAAAGAACTGAACCAGGAGCAATTGATAAACTAGCTAAAGAAATATTTAAAAATAAAGATTGTAAAATAGAAACAATTTTAGCGTTTAATATTCCAGTTTCACGTGCTTTTATGCATCTTGATACTGTATTTACTCAAATAGATTATGATAAATTTACTTATCATCCAGGCATTATGGAAACTTTACAAGTATTTGAAATTAAAGAAGGAAATGATCCTAATAGTGATGAGGATTTAAAAGTTAAAGAAATTCATGATTCTCTTGAAAATATTTTAAGTAAATATTTAAAACGTGATATTACTTTAATTCCATGTGCTGGAGGAGATAAAGTTGCAAGTGAACGTGAACAATGGAATGATGGAACTAATACTTTATGTATAGCTCCAGGGGTTGTTGTTGTTTACAATAGAAATAATGTAACTAATGAAATATTAAGAAGTCATGGTATTAGAGTATTTGAAATGCAAAGTGCTGAATTATCACGAGGTAGAGGTGGGCCAAGATGTATGAGTATGCCACTTATAAGGGAGGATTAATGAACTTAAAAAATAGGGATTTCTTAAAATTATTGGATTATACCCCTGATGAAATTAGATATTTATTAGATCTTGCTCATGATTTTAAAAAAAAGAAAAAAGAAGGAGTAGAACATGAATATCTAAAAGGTAAAAATATTGTTTTACTTTTTGAAAAGACATCAACTAGAACTCGTTGTGCTTTTGAAGTTGCAGGTTATGATTTAGGAATGAATGTAACTTTCTTAGATCCAGGTAGTAGTCAGATGGGTAAAAAAGAAAGTATAGAAGATACGGCCAGAGTATTATGTCGTATGTATGATGGAATTGAATATCGTGGATTTTCTCAAAGTATTGTTGAAAGCCTTGCTGATGCATCAAGTGTACCAGTTTGGAATGGTTTAACTAATGAATTTCATCCAACTCAAATGCTTGCTGATTTAATGACAATTGAAGAGCATTTTAAAAAATTAAAGGGTTTGAATTTTGTTTTTATGGGTGATGGACGTAATAATGTTGCTAATTCTTTAATGGTAGCTTGTGCTAAAATGGGACTAAATTATACTTGTTGTAGTCCAAAAGATTTATGGCCTGAAAAAGAATTAGTTGATACTTGTCGTATAATTGCTGAAGAAAATGGTTGTACTGTTACTTTAACTGATAATGTTAAACTTGGTACTTTAAATCAAGATATTGTTTATACTGATGTTTGGGTATCTATGGGTGAACCAGAAGAAGTTTGGGAAAAAAGAATTAATCTACTTAGAAAATTTCAAGTTAATAAAAAAGTAATTGATAATATGAATCCAAATGCTATTTTCTTGCATTGCTTACCATCTTTTCATGATTTAAATACTGAAATTGGTAGAAGTATTCATGATAAGTTTGGCCTTGATGAAATGGAAGTATCAGATGAAGTATTTGAATCAAATAAATCTAAAGTATTTGAGGAAGCTGAAAATAGAATGCATACAATAAAAGCTGTTATTTATGCAACTTTAAAGGATTAATATGAGTAAAATTGTTGTAGCCTTAGGAGGAAATGCTCTTGGATCTACGCCAGATGAGCAACTTAAATTATTAGAAGATACGGCTAAAATAATTGTAAAATTAATAAAATTAGGACATGATGTTATTATTACCCACGGAAATGGACCTCAAGTAGGATCTATTTCTTTGGCCATGGAGTATTCCCATACAGGAATTAATACACCTAGTATGCCTTTTCCTGAGTGTGGAAGTATGAGTCAAGGTTATATTGGTTACCAATTACAGCAAGTTTTAGAAAATGAACTAGAACAAAACAAAATTAAAAAAAGTTGTGTAACAGTTATAACACAAGTACTAGTAGATGCTAAAGATAAAGCCTTTAAACATCCTACTAAACCAATTGGTTCTTTCTATACCAAAGAAGAAGCCATGAAAATTAGTAAAGAAAAAGGGCAAATATTTGTAAGTGATGCTGGTAGAGGTTATAGGAGAGTAGTACCATCTCCCAAACCTATAGATATTATTGAAAAAAAATCAATTAAGTTATTAATTGAGAATGGTGTAATTGTAGTAGCTTCAGGCGGAGGAGGAATACCGGTTATAAAAAATAAAAAAACTGGTAAATTAGAAGGAGTAGATGCTGTAATTGATAAAGATAAATCAGCTGCTTTACTAGCTAAAGAATTAAATGCTGATATGTTATTAATTTTAACAGCAATTCCTAAAGTTTATTTAAATTTTGGTAAAGAAAATCAAACCGAATTAAATGAAATGACGACAAATGAAGCAAAAATTTATATCAAAAATAAAGAATTTGCTGAGGGTAGTATGCTACCAAAAATAGAAGCATGTTTAGATTTTTTAGATAATAATCAAAAAATTGCTATGATTACATCCTTAAATGATGCAATATATCTTGATAAGAAAAATATTGGTACTAAAATAATAAAAGGAGGAGAAAAAAATGAGTAAAAAGAAAAAGTCAGGATTTGCTTTATCGGCTTTTTCCATTATTTTAATTCTATTATTTGGTCTTGGTATTTTATCTCATATTTTACCAAATGCTAAATTTGTAGGAGAAGAAATTGTTAATGGTAGTGGTACAGTTGGTGCTAAACTATCAGATGTATTAATGGCTCCTATTTTAGGATTTGCAGACAGTATTGATGTTTGTGTGTTTGTCCTAATTTTAGGTGGATTTCTTGCTATTGTAACTAAGACTGGGGCTCTTGAAACAGGAATTCATGTTTTAGTTAAAAAGCTTAAAGGAAAAGAATTAATTTTAATTCCAATTTTGATGTTTATATTCTCAGTTGGAGGAACAACTTATGGTATGCTTGAAGAAACAGTTGGTTTTTATGTTTTATTAGCTGCAACTATGATGGCTGCTGGAATGGATCCGTTAGTAGGATCAGCAACTATTTTACTTGGAGCAGGATCTGGTGTTTTAGGTTCAACGATTAACCCATTCGCAACTGGAGCTGCTATTGCTGCACTACCAGCAGGAGTTCAAGTAAATCAAGGAGCAATTATTTTAATTGGAACATTCTTATGGCTTACAACATTATTAATTTCTGTTATCTTTGTTATGACATATGCAGCTAAAGTTAAAAAAGATAAAGGTTCAACTTTCTTATCTTTAAGAGAACAAAAAAATGCTGAAAGAAAATTTGGTAATTATGCTGAAAAATTTGAAGATAAAGAAATTAAATTATCAATTAAACAAAGAATTACCTTAGTATTATTTGGTATTACTTTCCTAGTAATGATTGTTGGGTTTATTCCATGGGGAGAATTTAATATTACTTTCTTTGATAAATTTACTGGTTGGTTAACTGGTTCTACTTTTGGTAATTGGTATTTCAATGAATCTTCTTTATGGTTTTTGATTATGGCAATTATCATTGGTATTGTTAATAAAATGGGAGAAAAAGGTATTGTTGATACATTTGTTGATGGAGCAGATGATATGGTTGGAGTAATTTTAATTATTGCTCTTGCTAGAGGTGCTAGTGTTTTAATGGGTGTTACCCATTTAGATAATTATATTATTTATAATGCTGCAAATATCTTAAAAAATGTACCTGAATTTATTTTTACCCCACTTAACTATATTTTACATGTAATATTATCTATTTTAGTTCCATCATCATCTGGACTTGCTACTTTATCTACTCCAATTATTGGTCCACTTGCATCAGAACTTGGTTATAATGTTGAAGCAACTATAATGACTTTAGTTTCTGCTAATGGACTTGTAAACCTTATTACTCCAACATGTGGAGCAATCATGGGAGGACTTGCTCTTGCTAAAGTAGAATATTCAACTTGGTTTAAATGGGCTTTAAAAATAGTTTTAACAATTGCACTTGCTAATATAATAGTATTAACTCTTGCAACTCTTATATTTTAATTAAAGGAAGAATGCTAATAAAGAGGCATTCTTTTTTTGCTTAATAAATAATTAATTCTTTAAAAATAAACTTTTTTCTGTTATAATCTTATTTGTTAGGTAGTGATAATATGTATGATATTAGTTTAGATAATTTTCAAGGACCAATGGATTTACTTCTTCATTTAATAAAGAAGAAAAAAATGAATATTTTAGATATTAAATTAGGTATAATAATAGATGAATATTTAGATTATATAAAAAGGTGTGAAAATTTAAATTTAAATATAGCAAGTTCTTATTTAGTAATGTCATCAGAACTTTTAGAAATAAAATCTAAAATGCTTCTTCCTATAAATGAAGATGAAAAAGAAGAAGAGGATTTAGAAACAAATTTAAAAAATAGATTAATTGAATATGAAAAATATAAAAATACGGTTTCCTTATTAAAAGATTTAGAAGATGCTAGAAAAGAATATAAAACAAAAAGTCCTACTAATATATTAGAATATAAAGAAGAAGTAATTCATAGTCCTATGAACATTGATTGTTTAGTAAAAGCTTATCAAGAATTATTAATTAGAATAGAAGATGAAAAACCTCTTCAAACTAAGATAACTAAAAAAGAAATATCAGTAGATGATCAAATTGTAAAAATAAGAGATAAATTTAAATTAAATAAAAAAATTAATTTTCAAGATTTATTTGAAAAATATGAAAAAAGTTATATAGTTGTAACATTTTTAGCAATACTAGAAATGGCAAGCAAAGGAGAAATAAAAATAGAACAAGATGTTAATTTTTCAAATATTATATGTGAGGTAGTAGAATGAACTTAAAAGGAGTATTAGAAGGAATATTATTTGTTGTTGGAGATGAAGGAGCAACTTTAAAAGAATTACAAGATATATTAAATATAAGTAGTGATGAAATAAAAAAATTGATCTTAGAGTTAAAACAAGACTATGAAAGTAGTAGTCGTGGTATAAGGTTAAGTATTTTAGGAGATGCTTTTAAATTAACTACTAAAAAAGAACATAAAGAATATTATCAAAAATTATTAGTAAATGAAGATAGTAATACTTTATCAAATCAAGCTTTAGAAACACTTGCTATAATTGCTTATAATGAGCCAATTACAAGAATTAAAGTAGATGAAATAAGAGGAGTTGCAACTTCACCTATGATAAGAAAATTAGTTGCTAAAGGACTTATTAAAGAAGCAGGAAAAAGTGATGAACCAGGTAGACCTATTTTATATAAAACTACAAATGAATTTCTAGATTATTTTAATATAGAAAAACTAAGTGATTTACCAAATATTGATACTATAGTATCCCAAGATGATGAAATAGATTTATATGATTCTAAGTATAAAGAAGAAATAATTTAAAAATGCTTGAAAAAGTAAAAAAAACATGATATGATTTTATCATGATATAAGAAAATAAAGGAGTTGATTTTAAATGTTTAAAATAAATAATTACTTTACAACTAACCAAACTCCAACTTTACAAAACTTTACATGGGGGGGGGTATGTAATACCTATTTAAAATCTTTATTTCATAAGAGTTTTGTAAATGATTTAATCTATATAATTGATACTTAAAAACATGATTGAGTTTACAGTATATCTGTAATTTTTAATCGTGTTTTTTTAGTTTGAAGGTAAGAGGTGTAAAAATGAAAGATAAAAAAATAATAATAGTATCAAGTGTAATAATAGCAGTTTTAGTTCTAACAATAGGAGCAACTTATTCAATTTTTAGTTTAAGTAAAGTAAGTAAAAACTCAAATTTAGTGGTAGGAGACATCTATATGCATTATAATGAAACAACAAATGCAATTAATATAACAGACATGATGCCATTAACAGAAAAAACTTATAATATAACAGGAGTAGATACAACTGTTGAAAAAGTAAATATCTGTGCTAACTATTTATATAGTCATTATGGTAAAGGTGCGGCAGGACCA
>CADBSI010000105.1 GCA_902797275.1 uncultured Erysipelotrichaceae bacterium
CAAACAATACCAAACCTATCACGCAAAGGACTAGTTAAATCACCTGCTCTTGTTGTTGCTCCAACTAGCGTAAAGGGTGGCAAATCAATTTTAATACTTCTTGCTTGATTATCACTTCCAACTACTATATCTAAAGTAAAATCTTCCATAGCAGGGTATAATATTTCTTCAATAAACCTTGGAATTCTATGTATTTCATCAATAAATAACACGTCCCCCGGCTCAAGAGTTGACAAAATTGCTGCTAAATCACCTGGCTTTTCAATTGAAGGACCACTTGCTGTTTTAATATTTTTTCCAAGTTCATTAGCAATAATCATAGCAAGCGTTGTTTTACCAAGTCCTGGAGGACCATATAATAATACATGATCAAGAGATTCATCTCTTATTTTAGCTGCTTCTATAAATACTTTTATATTTTCTTTAACTTCTTTTTGTCCGATATACTCGTCAATTCTTGCTGGACGAATACTACTTTCAACAACTATATCTTCATCATCTTTATTAACATCTGTTATTCGCATCATGCCCTAACCTTTCTATTTTATCATTAAACGAAGTGCCTCTTTTATTTGTTCTTCAATACTTGCCTCTTTATTTACTCGACCAATTATATTTTTAACATCTTTATCTTTATAACCAAGTGCAAGTAAAGCTTCATATACCTCATCAGTAGTACTATCTACTACCATACCACCAACTTCAAGCTTACCTTTTAAATCTAAAACCATTTGTTTAGCAAGTTTATCACCAATTTTAGGAAATTTTTTTAAATAAAGTAAATTTTCCCTGTTAATCGCATCAGCAATACCTGAAACTGATCCCATAGCAAGAATTGGTAAAGCCATTTTAGGTCCTAATCCTTTAACACTTATTAATTTCAAAAACAATTCTTTTTCAACTAAAGTTTTAAAACCAAACAAAGTCATTTCATCTTCTCTTATATGTTGATAAACATAAACTTTATCTGTTTCCCCTTCTTTGAAAGCATAAGGATTAGCAACATAAATTAAATAACCAATACCATTATTGTCAACTACAATAGAACTACTATTAACACTTTCTATATTACCTAATATATAACTATACATAACTATCACCCAACAAAACAATTATATACTAAAACCTCTTACTTTGTCTAGAAAAAGACTTATTTTTGATCAAAATAAAACTTAGTATTTAATAAAAACTAATTATCGATCACTAAGTTCTTCTCTTATTTCTTTAACAAATTCATAATTATCACTATTTCTATTACTAACTATTCCAACTATCATATAAAAAATAGCAACACTTAAAAATATTAAACCATATAAAATAGTAGAAATTGCAAACCCACGTTTATTTATCTTCATACATTCTCCTTAAAATATATACTTTCTTAGAACCGTAATTTTTAAATTTATATAAATCATAATTATTATAAATAATATCACTTTCACTTTCACATATTACTAAACCATTCTTAGTTAATAAATCTTTTTTAATAATAATATCTAAAATATTTGAAATAACTTTCATCTTATAAGGAGGATCTAAAAATATTAAATCAAACTTTGTATCAATTGTATTTAAACATTTTACATAATCAAGATTTAAAACTTTAGCATTTGAAATATTAAAATTACTTAAATTCTTTTTAATTACTTTAACACTTTCTATATTTTTATCATTAAAATAAACAAATTTAGCATAATTAGAAATACATTCTATTCCAAGATTACCAGATCCAGCAAATAAATCTAAAACTATACTTCCTTTTAAATAATCTTGAATACTTGCAAATACACTTTCTTTAACTCTATCCATAGTAGGACGAGTTCCCTCTATATTAAAACCAATTATATTACGTCCTTTTAAAGACCCACTAATTACTTTCATGATTACACTTCCTACTAGTAAAATCTATTTTTCTTTTAATATTATTAATTAAAATATTAACCTCAGTTTCAAGAGTTAAATATCTAACATAATCAGGATATTCATATAATTTCTTTTTATCTGAAACACTTTTAGTTAAATGATAAGTATTAATACTTTTAAGTAATTCTTTATTATTTAATAACTTAGTTTTTAATTCTTTTATTTCTTTAATAAGTAAACAAGAATCAAGTTCATTAAAAAAGGTATTAATTAAATCGTTATATTCCATAAACATCACAATTTAATTATACCAAATTAATTAAAAATATCAATAAAAGTTGAAAACATATCTAATTTATTTTTAAATCTATCTAATTTATCAGGTAAAGTTAATTTATATTTTTCTCGCATTATTTTATCAAGTTCATAGATAAAAGAAGGATCTCGATTTAATATTTTATAATATCTTGGGTTTTCATGTAGAAATCTTTTTAAAGTTTGATTTTTATTTAAATACATTTGACATTCAATACTCATATTAATCCTCAAAATATTTATAAGTTGGACGAGCTTCATATAAATCTTTGGCTACACTTTTAGAAGGAACTAAATCTTTAAAAGCATCAATTGCTTTATCTAAACTATTAAGACCTTTTCTAACACTTTCTAAATCCATTCCTTTTACCATATTAAATAAGTCTTTAAAACTAGTTGGAGTAGTACTACTAGTATTAGTACTGGTAGTTGTACTAGTTTTATTTTCTTTATAATTATCCCAGACAGTACTAGATTCCCCGTATAAATCAAATATTTCATATAACTTTTGCCATGATGTTTTACCACTTGAAACAACATCAATTAAATGAGGATTTTTACTAACAAATTCTTTAAATTCTACTTTAGACATAAAACCACCTAATAAATTATATGAAAAATATTTTATTTAGATACTAAAAAAGAATTAATTTAAAGATTTAAAAACTTCTTTAATTAATTCTTTACCTATTCCATATATAAAGATATTATCTAAGTCTTTTATTGGAACAAGTCTTGTTTCATAATAGTTATCAGGATTATTATGTTCTAATTCTTCTCCACCTAATTTAATATCACCACTTATATATTTAGTTAAATAATAATAACATATTCCAGTTTCATATTCTTCACAACCTAAATACTTAATTATCTTAACATCAATTGAGGTTTCTTCTTTAAGTTCTCTTATACAAGCATTTTCATAAGTTTCATTTTCAATACCGCCACCTGGAATAGCATAGTATTCTAAGTACTTATCATTTTCTTTTCTTCTTCTATATAAAAGTAAAACTTTATCATCAAAGAAAGTAATTCCTCGACTAACTTTTCTTTTTTCTAAATACTTTTTAAGTTCAAGATAACAAGTATTTTCATACATATTATTTTTAGTAAAACAAATAGGTTTAGTTTCCCCTTCTTTTATAAATAATTTATCGTATGGAAAATAATCTCCTTCAATATAATCAGTTGCAATATGACCTAAGGTTTTAGCAGTAAAAACTTTATAAGTATAATTATCTATATAAACTAAGATATCAAGATAATAACAAGATTTATCAGTTTTAGTTTTCATTAGATTAAATAAGTTATCATAGCCAAGTGTATTTTCTATGTATGATGCGTACACTCCAGGAAAATTATTAAGTGATGGAATACAAAAGGAACAATCATTTATTATTAAAGGTTCATGAAAATAGGAAAAAGCAGTCTTTGCTTTATTAAGAGCAACTTCAATAGGATCTGATGCTTGAATTTCAACTAAATCCAATTCTTTTCTTTCAATAGATGGTATTACTTTTTTACAAGCTTCATATTTTAATTTATTACTAGTTATAAATAACATATTAATATTGTTGCCCCCAAATAACTAAATGTTTAGCATCATTACCACATACAACACATTTACCAGTTAATGGTTTAGCATTTTCTACTATACAACGAGATTTAGTTCCTTTAATTTCTTTCATTTTCATTTCACATTCTAAACTACCACACCAATCAGCTTTAATAAAACCAGGTTGTTTATTCATTATATTTTCTACATCTTCTAAATTCTTAGCCGTAAAGGTTAACTCATCTCTTCTTTTTAAAGCTCTTTCATACATATCATGTTGAATAGTTTCTAATAAATTTTTAACATAAGTTGGAATATCTATATCAAGTGCTTCTGTATATTTAACTGATGTATCACGACGAACAAAAGTAATTTTATTATTATCTAAATCTCTTTCCCCAACTTCAATTCTAACAGGTATTCCATTAACTTCAGCCTCAGCAAATTTAAATCCCGCTGATTTATCAGTTAAATCTATATAACAAGAAATAGAGTTTTTTTCTAGTTCTTTTTTAATTTTTTCACATTTAGCAAGAACTTTTTCAGTTTTAAAAATTGGAATAATAGCAACTTGTTTTGGAGCAATTCTAGGTGGTAATACTAAACCTTTATCATCGCTATGAACCATTATCAGTCCACCTATCATTCTTGTTGTTGTTCCCCAAGATGTTTGATATACATATTCAAGTTCATTTTGACGATTTCTAAATTTTATATCATAAGCCTTAGAAAATTTTTGACCAAAATAATGACTAGTACCACATTGTAAACTAACTCCATTATACATTAAAGCTTCATTTGTTAAAGTATATTCAGCCCCTGCAAATTTTTCTTTTTCAGTTTTAAGACCAGTAATACTTGGAATAGCAAGAATTTCATGATGAAACCATTTATAAACTTCCATCATTTGTCTTGTTTCCTTTTCAGCTTCTTCACTAGTTTCATGAATAGTATGACCTTCTTGCCATAAAAATTCACGACTTCTTAAAAATGGTCTTGTTTCTTTTTCCCAACGAAGTACATTACACCATTGATTATAAAGCATTGGTAAATCTTTATAAGACTTTACATGACTAGCATAGTAATCACTGAACATAGTTTCACTAGTAGGACGAATGCAAAGTCTTTCATCTAATTCTTTGGATCCTCCCATTGTAACCCAAGCAACTTCAGGAGCAAAACCTTCTACTAATTCTCCCTCTTTTTTAAGTAAACTCTCAGGTATTAAAACTGGCATTTGGCAATTTACATGACCAAGTTCCTTAAACTTTTTATCAAGAATTTCTTGCATACGTTCCCAAATAGCATACCCATTAGGTTCAATAGCAATACATCCTTTAACACCTGTATAACTTGCTAAATGAGCCGCAAATACAACATCAGTATACCATTTAGCAAAATCAACATCACGACTAGTTATCTTATCATTTTTCATAAATCCTCCTAAAATAATAATAAAAATAAAAAAGAATGGAAAGAAGTCATATGACGGTACCATTCTTAATTTAACTCAATTGATTAACGCTCAAACACGGAAATACACCTAAAAGGTAGGAACAATAAACTATTATTACTTTTTCACACCAAACAAAGCTCTCTTTAAATAAATCATTTATCATATTCCTTTATCAAAGGCTTTTACAAGCATATTCTAACAAATTTAAAAACAAATTACAAGTACTTTTTAGCTTTTATCACAACAAAAAGCAACTTAGAATAATATCTAAATTACTTTTTAAAATTTTTGCAAGTTATTTTAATTCTTTTTTAATATTATCTAACTCTTCTTTAGATATATTAGTAATATCCATGATTTCTAAATCAGTCATATTTTTATTTAATAAATTTTTAACAATAAGTGTTTGAGTTTCAAGTTTGCCTTCTTCTCGGCCTTCTTCTCTACCATAGAATAGTCCTCCTAAGTATGTTTCATGGGCTCTTACGTTTTCTTCTATTTCCTCACTCATGATCTTCTCCTTATATTCATCATTTTTTGATAAATTATGTATCTTTTTACTATAAAAATTTAAC
>CADBSI010000106.1 GCA_902797275.1 uncultured Erysipelotrichaceae bacterium
AATATCTCGTCCATATTTTTCAAGAACATTTACATTTTCTTCATTATTTTGATACATATTATCATCCCCTTTACTTATATTATGTCCATAAACATATTTCATTATTAATTATACTCATTTTTTAGCACTTGTCAATAGAGAGTGCTATTTTTTTCATAAATTTAAAAGGACACTAGGTATCCTTTTATTTCCATTTAAAGTTTTTAACTTCTGGCATATCTTCACCATATTCTCTTATATAGTATTTATGTTCAATTAATTTATCTTTACACCATTCATTTAAAGAAGTTCTTCTATCACCTAATTTATCTAAATATTTTAAAGCATCCATTACTAAATGATATCTATCAATTCTGTTTTGTACTCGCATATCAAATGGAGTTGTAATAGTTCCTTCTTCAATATAACCATGAACATGTAAATTTTTATTAGTTCTTTTATATGTTAATTGATGAATTAAAGTTGGATATCCATGGAAAGCAAAGATAATTGGTTTATCCTTAGTAAACAACATATCATATTCGTCTTCTGTTAAACCATGAGGATGATTTGTTTTAGATTCTAATTTCATTAAATCAACAACATTAATTACGCGAATTTTAACATCTGGAAAGTTTTCATTTAATATTTTAGTTGCAGCTAGAATTTCCAAAGTAGGAGTATCGCCAGCACAGGCAAGGACAATATCAGGTTCCATTCCTTCATCATTACTTGCCCATTTAAATACACCTATTCCTGCTGTACAATGTTTTATCGCTTCATCCATATTTAACCATTGAGGTCTTTCGTGTTTAGATGCAACAATTACATTTATATAGTTCTTGCTTTTTATACAGTGATCAAAACAAGATAGTAGCATATTAGCATCAGCTGGTAAGTATATTCTTACAATATCAGCTTTTTTAGTTACTAAATGATTTAAAAATCCTGGATCTTGGTGGGTATAACCATTATGATCTTGTTGCCAAATATGACTAGTTAAAACATAATTTAAAGAAGCAATTGGTCTTCGCCAAGAAAGTTCTTTACATACTTTTAACCATTTAGCATGTTGACTTGCCATCGAATCAACTATTCGAACAAATGCTTCATAAGAATGAAAAAATCCATGTCTTCCTGTTAATAAATAACCTTCTAATAAGCCTTCACAAACATGTTCGGATAAATAAGAATCAATTACACGACCATTAGCACTTAAATACTCATCATAGTCATATTTTTCTCCCATAAATTGTCTATTAGTAATTTCAAACATATGATTTAATCTATTTGATAAAGCTTCATCGGGCCCAAATACTCGGAAATTTTTATTATCATCATTTATTCTTATTAATTCTCTTACATACTCACCAAGAATACGCATATCTTCTTTAACAGTTTCTCCTCTTGTAACGGAAACAGCAAAATTTTTAAAATCAGGTGTTCTTAATTCTTTTAATAAAAGTCCTCCATTAGCATTTGGATTAGCACTCATTCTTCTATTACCAGTTGGAGCAAGTTCTTGTAATTCTTTAATTAGTCTTCCATCTTCATCAAATAACTCATCTGGTTTATAACTTCTAAGCCATGACTCTAATAAGTTTAAATTTTCTGGATTATTTCTTGAAATTGGAATTGGAACTTGATGAGCTCTAAATGTTCCCTCAATAATATTACCTTTTACCTCTTTTGGTCCTGTCCAACCCTTTTTAGTTTTTAAAATTATCATTGGCCAAATTGGTCTTTCTAAACTATCACTTGCTTTAATCTTTTTAATTTTCTCAACAATTATATCTAAAGTATTAGCCATCTTTTCATGAATATTATCACCACTTACTATAAAAGGTTCATATCCACATCCTTTAAAATAATTAATTAATTCTTCTTCACTTATTCTAGCAAAGATAGTGGGATTAGCAATTTTATAACCATTTAAATGAAGAATTGGCAAAACTACTCCATCAGTTTTTGGATTTAGGAATTTATTTAAATGCCAACTTGTAGCAAGAGGTCCAGTTTCAGCCTCTCCATCTCCCACAACACATGCAGCAATTAAATCAGGATTATCTAAAACAGCTCCATAAGCATGAGCAAGGCTATAACCAAGTTCTCCACCTTCATTAATTGAACCAGGAGTTTCAGGAGCTACATGAGATGATATTCCCCCAGGAAAAGAAAATTGTTTAAACAACTTTTTTAAACCATTAATATCTCTTGTTATATTTGGATAAACCTCACTATAAGTTCCTTCAAGATATGCCTCTGCTACCATAGCATTTCCTCCATGACCAGGACCTGATAAATAAATCATATTTAAATCATTCTTTTTAATAATTCTATTTAAATGCACATAAATAAAATTTTGACCTGGAACCGTTCCCCAATGCCCTACTATATTTCTTTTAACATCTTCTATTTTAAGAGGTCTTCTAAGTAAAGGATTATCAAGTAAATACAATTGACAAGCCGATAAATAGTTAGCAGCTCTTAAATACTTATCTAATTTTTTAATTTCTTCATTTGTTATCATATTAGCCTCCTATTTTAATTTTATCACATTATTTAAAAATGTAAATTTTTTCTTGTACAACTTGACAAAAAAAAGAAATATTATACTTTCAAATATTTCCTTACAGCTCTACCTGATCCTATCATACCAACTATTATACCAACAAATATTACTACAAGAGATGCAATATAAATAAATGGTTCAGGACTAACTAATTTTATTAAATCGGTAAATAACTTACCACCAAAATAATTATACATAGCATAATAACCATAAATCATTGCACAAACTGGAATAATTGAACCAATAAAGCCAAGTATCATTCCTTCAACAACAAATGGTATTTTAATAGCAAAATTACTAGCTCCAACAAGTCTCATAATAGATATTTCTCTTTTCCTTGAGAAAATAGTTAATTTAATTGTATTAACAATTAAAAACATAGTCATTAAGGTAAGAGCAACAACAGTTCCAATTGATACTTTTTGAACAACTTTAAAAACTGTTACTAATTGATCTACCATACCTTCTCCGTATTTTACAACATCAATTGAATCTAAGTTTTTAATAGCAGTTGCTGTTTCTCCTATTTTTTCTATATCTTTTACTTTAATTAAATAAGTATTTTGTAAAGGATTTTCAGATTCATCCCAATTACTCATAGCATTTTCAAAAGCTTCATCTTCTAACATCATTTCTTTTTTAATATCTTGTTTACTTTTAAAACTAACTGATTCTACATTACTAATACTTTCTATATCCATTTTAAGTTTAGCAATATTTAAATCATCTGCCTCATTTGAAACAAAGGCAACAATAGTTAAATCTTTTTTTAACTCAGATGAAAAATTATCAACGTTATAACCTATTATAATTGAAACAGCAACAATTATTAAAGTTACAATTATACAAGAAATAGATGCCAAGGATAAAGAAAAGTTTCTTCCTACGCTTTTAAAAGCATCTCTTATACTTCTTCCTAATATTCTAAAGAATCTCATCTATGTATTCACCCTCCTTATAATCTTTAAATAAACGGCCATCTTTAAGGGCTATTACATGTTTTTTCATGCTATTAACAATGGTTTTATCATGAGTTACCATAATAACTGTTGTTCCAACCTTAGAATTAATTGTTGCTAAAAGTTCAACAATTTCTTTACTCATCACAGGATCTAAATTACCTGTTGGTTCATCACAAATTAATAACTTAGGATCATTTACAATTGCTCTTGCAATAGCAACTCTTTGTTGTTCTCCACCAGATAAATTATCAGGATAATCACGTAATTTACTTTTAAGTCCAACAAGTTCAATTGCTTTTAATACTTTAGGACGAATTTCACTTTTTTTAACCCCAATTGCTTCTAGAGCAAACGCCACATTCTCATAAACATTACACTTTGGTAATAATCGATAATCTTGAAAAACAATTCCTAGCTTTCTTCTTAATTTATAAACATTAGAGTTTCTTAACTTATTAACTCTAACCCCACCTAAAATAATTTCTCCTTTGGTAGGTTTTTCTTCTCTGTATAACATTTTAATTAAAGTACTTTTTCCAGATCCTGATCCCCCAATAATAAAGCAAAAATCACCTGCTTCAATACTTAAATTTAAATCATATATAGCAACAACACCATTTTTGTATTGTTTAGTAACACCATTAAATTTAATGAATTCCATATTTCACCGCCTAATCTTACAAAAACATTATAACATAATTTGAAAAAAATGCAAAAAAAAGAATAATCATTTAACTTGATTATTCAAATTTACTGGATTAATTTGATTATTATTATTCGGAGTTATTGTTGGCCTAACTTGATTATTTGGATTAGTTGGCATTGGTTTAACTTCTGGAATATTGCTAGTTTGATTATTAATTGGACTTGAATTAACTGGTTTTACGTTAACCGAATTAGGTAAAGGATTAGTTTTTATTGGGTTAACTTCAGAAATATTATCTTGATTTATTATATTTTGATAAGTTAAATTAGTCTCCTGTATAGGTGCTACTGGACTAGCTAAATTAGTTGTTTTAGCAGTAGTTAATACTTGATTGTTCACAGTAGTACTAGAATTTACTTGATTGATCACCTTCTTTTCCTTAACTTCTTTTTTTGGTTGACTACTACTTACATTTATGGTAAGTTTAGCATATTTTTGTTTAAATAAATAACCAATTATAGCAAACATTAAAAATAAACAAACAAATGCATAAATAAAGTAATGAACACTTACAATATTATCTCTTATATAATATAAAATTATATCCATATTTATTCCTTACTAGCAAAGTACATAGCTGTTCTAATCATTTGAGAAGAATAACCCATTTCATTATCATACCAAGCAATTATTTTAACTAAATTATCTTCTGTATCTAAAACATCAGTTGACAATCCATCAACAACAGAACCATAATGACTTGATATAACATCACTTGATACAATTGGATCATAAGTTATCTTAATCGTTTCATTTTGATTATTTTCAAATAATTTATTAATTTCTTCTTTACTTACTTTTTTATTTAATTTTAAAACTAAATCAACAACAGAACCAGTTGAAACAGGTACACGCATAGCAATACCTTTCATTTTACCTTTCAAGCTTGGTATAACATTACCAATAGCACTAGCAGCTCCAGTTGATGTTGGAACAATATTCATAGCACAAGCACGACCACGTCTTGCTTCAATTCCTTTTTTATGAGCAACATCAAGTGTTACTTGATCATTTGTATATGCATGAACAGTTGTCATATAACCACTAGAAATTCCGATATTTTTTTCAATAATATCTAAAACAGGTGCTAAGCAATTAGTTGTACAACTTGCAGCTGATATTACATCTTCATCTCCAGTTAAGGTATCATGGTTAACATTATAAACTATTGTTTTAACATCTCCCTTGCATGGAGCTGATACTATTACATGTTTAGCTCCAGCATTTATATGAGATAAAGCTTTTTCATAACTAGTAAAATGACCAGTACACTCAAAAACTGTATCAATACCAAGTTCATCCCATGGTAAATTATTAGGATCAACCTCACTATAAACTCTTATTTTCTTATCTCCAATAATTATATTTTTATCATCATAAGAAATCTCATCAATTCTATAATTACCATGATTAGTATCATATTTTAATAAATATGCTAATTGTTTTGCATCAGTCAAATCATTAATGGCAACAAGTTCTAAATCAGTACCTTCCATTAATCTACATAATAATCTTCCTATTCTTCCAAACCCATTAATTGCAACTTTCATAAATCTTCCTTTCTTATTTAAAATAACTTCCTCCAATAAATTCTCTTAAAATGGAATCATTTGGTATATGTTCACTTGGAACAGGTAAAAATATTTCTAAAAGTCTTATTAATCTTTTAGCATCTTCATAATAAGGACTATTCTTTTTAATTGTATATAAAAGAGGCAAAGCATAAACTTTTAAAACTGGAAATTCATACACAAGTCCGGTATTAATTGTAATATCTGCTTCATCTTGATTAGGAAAAATATATTTTTCTTCTCCAAGTCTTACATTTTTCCAAACTTCAAGAGTATCAACAGGTGCATACCCTCTTGTATAATAGTCTCTTATCATTCTTCTTATTAATCTATTATCAGTTGTTGAAATTCTATTATCTTCATCTATATTAATTTCGGTTAAAGCCGATAAATAAATTTTAAATTTCTTACTAGAATCAATATTTTCAAGTATAGTAGGATTTAAACAATGAATACCTTCAATTAATAAAATATCTTCTTTTTCAAGTTTCATCTTATCTTTAAACTCTTTTTTACCAGTTACAAAATTAAACATAGGCATTAATACTTCTTCACCTTTTAATAGTTTATCCATTGTCTTATTAAATAATTCATGATCAATTGCTTCTAAACATTCAAAGTCATACTCTCCTTCTTCATTTTTAGGAGTATCTTCTCTTTCAACAAAGAAATCATCCATTGATATTACCTTTGGTTTTAAACCAAAACTTGATAAGTACATAGCAAGTTTTTTAGTTGTTGTTGTTTTACCACTTGAAGATGGACCTGATAATAAAATAACTTTTATTTTTTTACTACAAGAAATATTTTTAGCAACTTCCATTAATCTATTAGTATACAAAGCTTCACTTATTTTAATTAAATCACCTATTTTACCATCAACTATTTTTCTATTTAAATCAACAGAAGTTTCTAGATTCATTAATTTAGACCATTTTTTAGAATCATTAAAAACTTCAAACAATTTAGCATGATGTTTATATCTTGGTATTTCTCCATTATTATAAATAGTTGGATAACGTAATATAAAACCATCTTCATTTAAATAAGTTAATTTAAATTCATTTAAAGAAGAAGTTTCGCTTGGCATTAAACTAAACATATAATTATAACTATTACCCATTCTGTATAAATTAACATAAGTATTAGTCATAAATTCTAAAAGACCTGCTTTTTTTACATCTCTTGTTTCATTAAAATAATTAATAGCATCATCTCTTAAAATAGTAACTTTATGAATTCTTAAATTATCTTTAACTACTTCTTGCATCTTATCTTCTAGAATTTGTAACATTTCTCTTGTTAATTTTATGCTAGACTCGATGTATAAACCTTTATCAGCTGAATGCTTAGTATTTAAATAACCTTTAGTTCCAAATACTTCTTTAAAACAATAATTAGTTAAATATACAAGACCATTTAAGTATACTCGATTAGCAAAATTATCAGTTAAATCAAAAAATTCAATATGACAAGTTTTATTAATAGGATCATTTAATTCATGATATTCTGAATCTACTTTAGCAATAATAATTTTATGTAAAAACATATTATCATACATTTTACTAAGTTCAAGTAAAGTAATACCTTTTTTAATTATTACTTCTTTTTCATCTACATAAACTTTAATATTTTCTAGCATAAACACCTCTTTATTCTAAAAAGATTATATCATAGTTTTATAATTTTGTATGTATATTTTTTAACTATTTACATATTTTAATTATAGGTGATAAAATGAACTTAGTTCCTGTTATTGTTGATAAGGAAAATAGTGGTGAACGTAGTTATGATATATTTTCAAGGCTTTTAAAAGATCGGATTATCCTGTTATCAGGAGAAATAGATGATAATTTAGCAAGTGTTGTTGTTTCTGAACTTTTGTATTTAGATTCAATTAACCATGATGATATTAGTTTATATATTAATTCTCCTGGTGGATCTATAACTGCTGGTATGGCTATTATGGATACAATGAATTTTATAAAAAGTGATGTTGCAACTATTTGTCTTGGTATGTCAGCCTCAATGGGAGCCTTTTTGTTATCTTGTGGTAAGAAAGGTAAAAGATATATTTTACCTAATGCTGAAGTTATGATTCATCAACCTCTAGGTGGAGTTAATGGTCAAGCAACTGAAATTAAAATAGTAGCTGAAAGAATATTAAAATTAAGAGATAAATTAAATCAAATACTTGCAAATAATACAGGTAAAGATTTAGAAACAATTAAAAAAGATACTGAAAGAGATTATTTTCTAGATAGTAAAGAATCTCTTACCTATGGAATAGTTGATAAAATATTAGAATAATTAATATTTTATTTTTTTATACATATTTTCTTGAAGTAATACCAGGTATAGTTCTTTCATTTATATAAAGATATGAATTATTATTAATTTTTTCTTGTAATTCTTCTTTAGAAATGATTTTCAAAGTATTTAAATCACTTATTAAATAAGTATTATCATTATTCATATAAGTTATATCATTTATAGTGAATACAATGAATAAATCCTCCTTATCATGAATTAAACAAGCATTAATTTTTAAATTTAATTCTTCATTTTTAAAAGATAATTTCAATAATCCAAGTAAATAAGAAACTTTATCAACAATAGGTAAATCTTTATTATTTACTTCTGTTAATATTCTATCTAATTTTTCTATTATTTTTTTCTTTTCTAAACTTAATTCTTGATCATTTTCTATTTTAGTTCTAGGTAAATATATATTATCTAAATCTATTTTTCTTGTATGATAAATATTTTTTAATAATCGATTAAATTTATTTTTAGTACCTTGATTTTTATTTATACAAACAAAACCATCTAAAGTATTTTCTATTTTAACATTAGTAAAATCACTTGATAAAACTGAAGAAATAGGATCTATTTTTATTAGAAAATCATTTAATTTAAATTTTATATAATCATGATAATAACCATATTCTAATTTGGCATTAATGTTATTTTTATCATAATTAGGATTTACAACTTCATATGGAATATTTAATTTATTTAAAAAATAACCAAATATAGCACAAAACTCAAAACATACTATTTCATTATTATTTTTGCTAACACTTTCTATTCTATTTATATTAGAATGTATTGAACCTTTTTCGGATATAGGATCAATATAATAATCTTTTGAATAAGTAAAAATTTTACATAACTTTAAATAAGTAGTAAATATATAAGTTAACATGTCATAATTATTATCCGTAAATAAAATATCATTTAATTCTTTGCTTATTTTAACTCCAGATAAGAAAGGATCATAATTATTAATTGCATTAATAGATTCATAATCTATAACGTAATCTTGAAGTTCTTTAATTCTATTAATTATATTTTTTGGAAATGAATAATTACCTAAAATATCATTTGATTTAAAGTATTCCATCATACTATATAAAAATATTTTTATATCATTGCCACGATAACAATCAAGAATTCCTTTTGTATATAATGAGTAAGAATCACTATCAAGTTCTAAAAAATCATAAAAATCTTTAACTGGTATTTTAACTTTAAAATCATCTACAATAGTCTCATAAGAGAAAGAACTATCTAATAAATTATAATAAGAATATTTAGATCTTAACTTATTAAATTCATTTGGTAATTTAAAAGAAGGATTTTTTTCAACATATAAAGAAATTGCTTCTAATAAATAAGCTCTTTTTATATTTAACAAACTTTTCCCTTGATAAGAGACATTTATGAAATCTAAATTATCTATATTCAAAAGATAAGAAAATGTATCAGGTAATACTAATATACTTTTTAAAATATTATTATTAATCATTCTATTTCTTTTTAATGAAAAATCATATATAAATATTCCTTGATAATCATTTTTTTCTAAATTAGTTAAATTTATTATATTCATATTTATTCACCTATTAAGATATAACATAAATTTTAATTAAAATCAATAAATATAGTAATGACTTTTTATTAAGAATTTGATAGAATTATCTTGGTGATAAAATGTATAAAAAGAGGGAAGATAAAAAAAATCTTATGACTAGTATTATGCTAATATTAATAATAATAGCACTTATATTATTTATGAACAAAGAAGGCATAATTAATATTAATAATAATAATAACAATAATAATAACAATAATAATAACAATAATAATAATAATAATAACAATAATAATAACAATAATAATAACAATAATAATAACAATAATAATAACAATAATAATAACAATAAT
>CADBSI010000107.1 GCA_902797275.1 uncultured Erysipelotrichaceae bacterium
CAAGCATTTGAAGGTATTGTTATTAAAAGACATGGAGCAGGTGTTAGTGAAACATTTACAGTTCGTAAGATGTCGTATGGTGTTGGTGTAGAAAGAACATTCCCAGTTCATTCACCAAAGATTGCTAATATCGTAGTAATCAAAAAAGGTAAAGTAAGACGTGCTAAGTTAACATTCTTAAGAAATTTAGTTGGTCAATACAAAATCAAAGAAAGAGATAGATAAGGTTTGACCTTATCTTTTTGTTAATATGAAAGAAAAATATAAAGAAATTTTAAGTTATATTATAATTATAGTTGTAGTTTTATTAATAAAACATTATGTTATAACTCCTATTAAAGTAAATGGTAATAGTATGAATAATACTTTAAAAAATAAAGATATAATGATTTTAGATAAAATAAGTTATCGTTTTCAAGAAATAGAAAGATTTGATATTGTTGTTATTAAAAAAGGAAATGATTATTTAATTAAAAGAGTAATTGGGATGCCTGGAGAAACTGTTGAATATAAAAATAATAAATTATATATAAATGGTAAAAACATTGATGAAAAATTTATTCATGAAAAAACTAATGATTTTATTATGGAAGAAAAAATACCAGATGATTGCTATTTTGTAGTAGGAGATAATAGACCAGTTTCTAATGATTCTCGTTATATTGGAGTAATAAATAAAAAAGATATTCTAGGTAAAACATCTTTAGTTATATTTCCATTTAGTCGTTTTGGTATAAAAAAATAGTAGATTATTTTAATTAATCTATTATTTTATTTTTTTTGATGTTATAATATTTTTGTTTTAGGAAGAGGTATATATGGAAAAAGAAAATAATTTTTTAAAAATAATTAAAGAAATTTGTCAAGAATTATCTATTTCTTTTAAAACATTATCAAAAGATTATGTAATAATGTTAGAAAAAGATAATATTAAAAAATTTATTATTGGTTATAAATTTGATTTATTAACCCATGCTGAAGGATTAATATTTGATGATAAATATGCTATGTATGATTTATTAAATAATTTAAATATTTCAGTTGTTAAACATTACATAATTTATCATGAAAACAACTTGAATTCCTATGCAATTAATTGTAAAGGAATAAAATATTTAAAAAAAATATATGAATTATGTAATCACAATTTAGTAATTAAAATTAATAATGGTACATGTGGAATAGGTATATATAAAACAAATAATTTAAATACTTTAATAGATATTTATAATAAATTAATAGATAAAAACTTTTCTTTATGTCTTTGTCCATTTTATGATATAGAATACGAATACCGTGCAATTGTTTTAGAAGGGAAGATAAAACTATTATATAAAAAGATTAAACCAGTTGTTATAGGAGATGGGGTAAAAAGCATAAAGGAATTATTATTAGATTTTAATTATGAATATTTTAAAAACTATGATAAAGAAAATAAAGATGATGTTTTAATTAAAGGGGAAGTATTTGAATACGATTGGAAATTTAATTTATCAAGAGGTGCTATATCATCAAGTGATATTAGTTTATATGAAAAAGAAAATATCGAAAAAATTGTTAATGATTTAAAAAATAAAATAAAACTTTCTTTTTGTAGTGTTGATGTTATTAAAACAAAAGATAATAAATTCTATGTAATGGAAATTAATAGTGGAGTAATGATGGAAAACTTTATAGTTCAACATGAAAATGGTTATGATTTAGCTAAAAATATTTATAAAGAAGCTATTTTAAAAATGTTTAATTAAAAACTAGATTTTTACTATAAAAAATATTATAATAAATTTGGAGGTTATATGAAAAAAGTAAAAGTAGTATGTTTAATTATCTTAATATTTTTAGTTATTTATGGAGTTTATCTTGGAGTTGAATTAAAAAGATTTAGTTCTAAATTAGGTTGTAGACCTTTAATTACTATTGGTAATATAGAGACCTATGTTGAAGCTGGTAGTAAAAAAACAAAAGAAAAAATTACGGGATTAGGTTTTACTGTTGAATATGAAATAAAAACAACTAAAAAAAGTGATGACTTAGTAATGATTGATGTTTTAGCTGGTCAATTTAAATTATTTGATAAAGTTATTTTAATGACTTATGTTGTATAGATTACAAATTGTTTTATAAAACAAGAGTTAGAAATAGAAATTGTCTATTTCTTTCTTTACATATTGTTAAATATATAGTAAAATATTACTAATTTTGGGGGTTCTATATGTTTAATATTGATAAGTCTGATTTAAAGTATTTAGATAATTTGTTTATACCTGGTTTTTTAAAGGTTAAATTACTTGATAAAATAGGTATTGAGAATGTTATTTATAATTATGAAGAAATAGCATCTAAGTTTAAAATATATGATAAAAGATATTTGTTATTACTTTTAGTTATATATAGAAGAAGAGAGTTAAAAGAATTCTTTAAGAATTTTGATTGTACAGATACATCTAATTTTGATTTATTAATAAAACTTATAAGTAGTGATTATATTTTAGCTAATTTAATTCTTAAAGTAATAGATATTAAAGTTATTGATAAGATTATTTCTAATTCTATTTATAATAATGTTGCTATTGAAAGATTATATAAAATACGTAGTGATGCATATTCTTTAATTACTAATGCTATTAAAAGTAATAATTATCAAAAATATGTTAATTATGATACACCTATACACATAAAAAAAACTATAATTAGTTTGATTGATATTGATTCTTTAATTCAAGATATTTTAGCAGATGAAAACCCTCATTTAACAGATGCAATTATTAAGTATCGTAAACAAGATGTTTTAAATTATATATCTACTAATATAAATAATACTATGGATATTTTAAATTTTTTAAAATTTAGATTACCTAAATCTGCTTATGAAATATTATTAACTAAACTTAATATTAATAATGATGTAATTTCTTATATTTATTCAGATTGTCAAGATAAAGTTAAAGAAATATTATATTTAAAATATCAAACTGAAGTTGAAAATTGGTTAGATTATTTAATTAAAAATAATTCTTATTTAGATGCTATTAAATATGAACAAATTAATATTATAAGCTATGTTATTACTAAACTTAGTATTAACCAAGTAAATGAATTATTATATGATAAAAGAATAACTTATTATGATGAATTAAAAAAAATATTTTATCAAGTTAGAAAAAAAGATATTATTAATATAATTAATGAAAATATTAAAAAAGATAGTCTTAAAATAATTGATTATTTTTCTCTAGATATTCCTGAAGATATTATAAATATAGTTTTAAGTAATATTACAATTGATGAAAATTTATTAAATAAAATATTAATGTGTGGTAATGAACAAGCAATAGAAAATATATTTAAAAAATATAAAGATAAAATACTATCTTTAATAAATAGAAATAATTTTTTAGATGAAAAAGCTTATTTAGATGAATATTTACTAACTTGTAAATACCCAGTCGTTCTCCAAAAGGAATTATTGAAAACTTTAACTGATGATGAAATTATCTATATTATTAGTAGTGATAAATATACAATTAGATTAGAAAAGTATTTATCTGAATTATATGAAGATAGGATTATTAATATATATAATAATTTACTTAAAAAAGATTTAAGAAAATGTATTAAGATTTTTAATACAAGTATAGGAACTAATTTTAGAAAACATTTAGTAGATACATTGGATTTTAACTTTTTATATTTAATGATTGATAAACTAAGTTCTAATGAAAGAGATAAATTATATGAAAGATTTCCTAATGAATTAATTAAAAAATTAAGAGAAGAACATGATAATGATGTTTTAAGTTTTTTTAAAAATAGAATTTTTGCCTCTTATGATGCTATTAAAAATATATCTATTAGTATTTTAACTCATGATGATATAATAAAGATTTTATCTTCTGGCATTTCTTATAATGGTTATATCTATAATGATAAAGCTTTAAAAAGAATTTTAGAAAATGCTGTTAAAAGTAAAGCTAGTTTTATTAGAAATTTACCATATCCTGATTGTTTAACATTTTTAAAAGGATTAAGAGAAGGTTTTGATTTTTTATTTATTGTATTTCTTGAAAATATTAATTTAGATGATGAATTTTTACATACTTTATTTATTGAAAGAGGTTTATCAGATAAACAAAAAGAAATTTTATTTAATATGAAAAAAGCTGATATTAAAAGAATTGTTAAAGAAAAAATTGAAAGTAAAAGTATTGATCCTGTAGAATATGTTCAAAAAGGTACACCTGATGAGATACTTGATTATGCTTTATCATTTATTGATAAAGATAGAATTATTGAGTTAATAAACAATCCTGATTTTATTAAAAGAAGAAGTATTGGAAGAAAATTTGCTGTTAAATTAATTATTAGAACATATGTATCTAGTAGTGAAAAAGCTCTTGTTGAAGAACTTGCTAAGTGTTATCATGGTGATACTTTTAATTTAATTAAAAACTTTGAAAAAATTCAAGATTTTTTAAGATTAAATAATATAGATATATCTAAATTTTGGCAATATAATTTAAATACAAGATATAATTTTATAGATGATATTGTTAATATTTATGATAATGAATTAGAATTATTTTTGAGGGTTAAAAATAAAATATTTAATAATATTTATGATAATGATAATAAGTATTCTTCTAAGAATTTTTTAGATTTAGTTAATAATTATACTAGGTATAAAGAATTATGTTTATCTTTTCTTGAAATTGATAATATAAATTTAATTGATTTTAAAAATATAAAATTGTTATTTAATCAAAGTGAAGTAATATATGGTATAAATAGTTATAAAGATTGTAGTAATATTATTAGTATTATTAAAAATAAATATATTAATATGGCTAGTATTTGTTCTAGTTTAGATGATTATAAAGAGCTTATTTTTAAAATATTATTTAATTCTTCTAAAAATACTGTTGTAGAATGGTTAGCTAATTATGGTATGGTAAGTGATTTATTATTATTAAAATATTATAATTTAGATAATCCTTTAGTATTAGAGAGTATTGATAAAGTTATTGGTTATACTAATGAACTAGAAAGTATTTTAAATTGTCAAGATAAAGATAGTTTAGTTGAGCTATTAGATGGTATATTAAAAAGAATTGATTTGATTTTAACAGATTTTTCTTTAGTTAATTATTCTGAATTAATGCGGGAATTATATGCTGTTGAAATGGATTTGAATTTATCTAAAGTAGGTTCTAATGTTTTAGAAGATAAAGTTAAATTAGAAGATAAATCTAGAGAATATGGGGTAGATATTTATGATTTTAGGGATAAACAATATAATTTACTTGCTCATGTAATAAGTGAATCTGAAAATATTGATGATTTAATACTTGGTAAATCAAGTGGTAAACATAATTTTATTTCTATGTCTGCAATAAGTCATAGAATGCAAGCATTTTACTATAATGCAAGAAATATGATTTTAGGATATGATAATATGCCTCATGATAATTTTATTTGTAGTTCAATTAATAATATGGGTTCTAATGGTCTTGTTAAAAATAATTCAAGTGAGGTTTTAGAAGTTAGTAGACGTCAAAGGGGATTATTAGAATTAAGTGATACATCTACTAATTCAGAAATATTAGCAATAAGAGAAGGTATAAAACCTAAATATATTATTTCACCAGGAAGATATCCAACAAGAGAAGAAATTATTGTTGCTAAAAAATATAATTTAAAAATTATTTTAACTCAACAAATTGATAAATCAATTAAATCACCTAAAAAGATAAAAGAAGATAGAGAATCTAGTTATGAAAAAGAAACTTTAATAAAATTTAAAAATGAATTAATAAATTTACAAAATAAAGAAAGAAAAATTGCTATTTTAACCGATCCTCATGGTTTATTAGAACCAACTATAACAGCTTTAGAAGATATTAGAAAAAGAGGAATTACGGAAATATATTCACTTGGAGATAATATTGGAACTGGATCAGATCCTAAAAGCGTTATAAATATTTTAGAACAATATGGAGTAAAAAGTATCAAAGGAAATCATGAATTATATTTAATTAGGGGTGTAGATTGTTATAAAAGGCATTTAGATATGACTAATGCTTATGATGAAACTTTAAATAATGTTAATTGGACTTCTAGTCAAATAAGTGAACATGAAAAAGAAATTATTTCTAATTATAACGATTATTTAGAACTTGATATAAATGGTAAAAAAGTTTTATTATGTCATTTCCTTTATGATTATAATAGTGGTAAACCTTTATTTGATGTTAGTAAATATGATTTAGTTATTCAAGGACATAGACATTTTTATCAAGAAAATGGTAAAGTTATTACTTTAAAAGCTCTAGGAATGGGTAATTTAAAAAAGGAAGATGTAGGAAATGCTACTTATATGATTTTAAGTTTTAAAGATAATGAACTTTCTTATGAATTTATAAATATTCCATATGCTTATTTAAATACTATAAATGCTAATAATATTTCAAGTAATACATCTAAAGAAAAAATTATTAGTTGGATTGGTAGAAAATAATTAATTTAATTTAGTTGTGTTGTATTTTTAAATAATATTTAAAAGTATGATACAATATAGATAAGTTGGTAGTTTAATATGAAAAATTGGTTTAAAAAACAGAAAAAAATTGGTATAGTAGGAAAAAATAAGTAAAAAATGGAGGAATGATGAAAGAAATTAAAGAAAAATATACTAAGAGTATTTTTGAAAATATAAAACATATTGATGATTATGGAAATGAATATTGGTATGCACGCGAATTACAAAAAGTATTAGAATACAAGGATTGGAGAAATTTTCAAAAAGTAATAGATAAAGCAGTTTTATCAGCAAATAATAGTGTTTCAAATGAAGAAGATTG
>CADBSI010000108.1 GCA_902797275.1 uncultured Erysipelotrichaceae bacterium
ACCATCTTTACAACATGTTCTGTATTCTAATTTTGCGACTGAATTTAGTGATGCTATTGCACCATTTTCGTCTCTTCCATGCATTGGGTTAGCTCCTGGTGCAAACGGAGTTCCGGCAAGTCTTCCATCTGGAGTAGTACCAGTTTTATGACCATATACAACATTTGAGGTGATGGTTAAAACTGATAAAGTTGGATGTGATTTTCGATAAGTTTTATGTTTTGATAATTCAAAATATAATTTTTCAAGAACCATTTTGGCAATACCATCTACTCTATCATCATCATTTCCATATTTTGGATAATCACCTTCAACTTTAAAATCAATTGCTATTCCTTCTTCATTTCTAATTGGCATTACTTTAGCATATTTAATAGCAGATAAGCTATCAGCAACAACTGATAATCCGGCAACTCCATAAGCCATTAAGCGTCTAACCTTAGTATCATGTAAAGCCATTTGACTTGCTTCATAAGCATATTTATCATGCATATAATGAATAATATTCATACTATCAGCATAGATCTTAGCTGTTTTTTCAATTATTAAATCAAAATTTTGTAATACTTTTTGATAGTTTAAATATTTATCATCTAATTTTTTAATACCATCTAATACTTTTATTCCTTCTCTTTCATCTATTCCTTCGTTTATACTATATAAAAGAGCTTTAGCTAGATTACATCGTGCTCCAAAAAATTGCATATCACGTCCCAAACGCATTGCTGAAACACAACAAGCTATTCCATAATCATCACCATAAAGTGGTCGCATTAAATCATCATTTTCATATTGAATACTATCAGTTTCAATACTCATCTTAGCTGCATATCTTTTAAAGTTCTCAGGTAAATACTCGCTCCATAAAACGGTCATATTAGGTTCAGGACTTGGATTTAAATTAGTTAAAGTATGCAAAATTCTATATGATGTTTTAGTTATCATACTTTTTTTATTTTTAAAACATCCTCCAATACTACAGGTTACCCAAGTAGGATCTCCTGAAAATAATTCATCATATTCAGGAGTTCTTAAATGTCTAATTAATCTTAATTTAATTACAAATTGATCAACTAATTCTTGAACTTCTTCTTCTGTTATTAAACCATTTTGTAAATCACGTTCAAAGTAAATATCTAGAAATGCATCTACTCTTCCAAGAGACTCAGCTGCCCCATTGTTTTCTTTAACAGCTGCAAGATAAGCAAGATATAACCATTCAACTGCTTCAAAACTATTAGTAGCAGGTTTTGATATATCAAAGCCATATGATAAAGCCATTTCTTTCATTTTATTTAAAGCTTTTATTTGATTACTTACTTCTTCTCTTAATCTAATGCTTTCATCTAATTCTACTTTTATCTTTTCTAAATCTTTTTGTTTTTCTTCTATTAAAAAGTTGACTCCATATAAAGCAACTCTTCTATAGTCTCCTATTATTCTTCCTCTTCCATAAGCATCTGGAAGACCTGTAATTAATCCAACATGTTTAGCAAGTTTAATTTCTTTAGTATAGGCATCATACACTCCATCATTATGAGACTTAGTAAACATTGGAAAATACTTTTCTATATTAGGATCCATTTTATAACCATATGTAGCTAAGCTATTTTTAAGCATACGCATGCCACCAAATGGATTCATTATTCTTTTTAAAGGTTTATCAGTTTGAAGACCAAATATTACCTCATTTTCCTTATCTATATAACCAGGCTCAAAATTATTAATACCTGATACATGAATAGTATCAATATCTAATACTTTTTTTTCTAATTCTTCTTTTAATAAATTTTCTACTTTTTCTAAAACTTTCTTTGTTTTACTTGAAACTCCTACTAAAAATGATTCATCACCATCATATGGAGTAATATTTCTTTTAATAAAATCATGAACATCTACATGAGTTTTATAATAACCATCTTTAAACATACGTCCTCCTCTGTTCTTAATCATTATACCATACTTTTTTTAGATATAGAAAAAAAGTTTTAATTTTTTTAAAACTTTTAATTTTTTAAAGTACCAATCGATACTACATAAACTCCATCTTTTCTTCTATAAGAATATGTACTTCCTGTTAAAACCATTAAAAATGCTGGTTCACCAACTTTATTTGTATCTACTTTTTCTTTAAATTTTAATAAATTTTTAGCTGCTTCATCAATGTAGCCTGCCCCAAGTTTAATTTCTATAGCACCCCATTTACCACTACTAGTTCTAAAAATAGCATCAATTTCAAAATTAGTTTCATCACGATAAAAAGTAATATCACCACCATAACTTTGAGTATAAATTAATAAATCTCTAATGCATAACGCTTCAAATAAAAAGCCAAAAGTATTTAAATCTTTAATTAAATCACTTGGAGAAATTTCCAATATAGCTGTTGCAAT
Organism: uncultured Erysipelotrichaceae bacterium; assembly: GCA_902797275.1. Lineage (GTDB taxonomy): Bacteria > Bacillota_I > Bacilli_A > RF39 > UBA660 > RUG591. Next base: position 2,394 of record CADBSI010000108.1, read on the forward strand.
TGATGGATCGACAAATTCTTTTTTAGCCTTTGTTCTAATTGCATATTTTGATCTAAAATTCAAATTAGTTGCTTTTATGTTTTCAATAACAAATAATTTTTCTAAGGTATTTATATAATCGGTTAAAGTTGGCCTTGAAATTTCTTCATTAAAAACATTTTTAACATCATCTTCTAAGGTTTTGTCGCTTGCTGGAGTTGAAATATTTCTTGCTAATGCTCTTAATACACTTTTCATTTTTTCAGGATTTCTTTCTACTCCATCAACATTTTTAACTTCTTCATGAATTAAAGACGATACATATTGTTTAGCAATTTTATATTTAGCATCACTTTTTATATCAAGAGATGCTGGCCAACCACCTCTTACAATTATGCTTGCTATATCTTCAAGAGTTAATTTAGAAACACCTTCTATATCTTTACCTTTTAAAATATCTTCAAATGATACTTCTCCAGTTGATTCTTTTGATTCATATAAACTCATAGGTCGCATTAATATTCTAGCAAATCTTCCAGTTCCTGTATGCATAGTTTCTCCCTCTTTCGGCTTAGCTGAACCAGTTAATATGTATTGACCTTTAAGTCTAGTATGATCAACATCAGTTCTTATGCTGTCCCACACAACAGGGTACATTTGCCATTCATCAAAAAGCAAAGGCTTTTCTCCTTTTAAGAATAATGATGGTTTAGTATCTCTGATATTATCATATTCTTCTTTCTTATCAGGATTTTGAAATTCAACAATAGTTTTGGCATGATGAATTGCAGTTGTTGATTTTCCACACCATTTACATCCTTCTATTAAAATGGCACCCATTACTTCCATACTTTCATTTATTTCCAAGTCAACAATCCTTGGTAAATATTCATTTTTCATATTTGCCTCCATAAATTATATATATTTTATATCATATTTTTCAAAAAAAGTAAATACTATTTTACATTTTGAGTAATTTTCATTTTACATTTTGAGTAAATTCCATTTTACATTTTGAGTATTTTTTTAAAAACTTCTTGGATTAAAATCTATATCTATTCTTAATTTATCATTTATTTTATAATGATTTATTAAATTATTTAATACTTCATAAATATTATTTTCTTTTTTATATTTAATAATTATATTCATTCTATATATTTTATTAACTCTAAATGGATTAGCAAGAGATGGACCAAGTATTTCAGTTTTTAAATTGATTTTTAAATATTCTTTTATTTTTTTAGATTCTAAGCCTAAATAATTATAATCAGTTGCTGATAAAATAATTAAAGCTAAATAACAATAAGGTGGATAATTTAATAAATGTCTATTTTTCATTTCATTTTGGAAAAATCCTAAGTAATTATTGTTTTTAGCATATAAAATAGCATAATGGTTAGGATTAAAAGTTTGAATATAAACATAACCTTTTTTTTCTCCTCTTCCAGCTCTTCCTGATACTTGGTTTAATAAATCAAATGTAGTTTCACTACTTCTAAAATCTGGAATATTTAAACTGCCATCAGCATTTATTACTCCTACTAAGGTAACATTAGAAAAATCTAGTCCTTTAGCAATCATTTGAGTTCCTACTAGAATTTGATATTCATTATTTCTAAATAATTCTATTATTTTTTCATGGCTTCCTTTTTTACTTGTTGTATCAAAATCCATTCTAATTGTTTTATAATCTGGAAACAAAGTATTTAACTCTTCTTCTATTTGTTCTGTACCAATACCATTTAATTCTAATTCACTTTGACAATTTGGACAAACCTTTGGTTTTAGTTCAGCATACCCACAATAATGACATCTTAACATTTCACTTGATTTATGATAGGTTAAAGTAATATCACAGTTTTTACAATTAAATGTTTTACCACAATTCTTGCAACTTATAGTTGTTGCATAACCTCTTTTATTTAAAAATAAAATTACTTGTTCGCCTTTTTGTAAAGTACTATTTATTTTTTCATATAATGTTTCACTAAAAAACTTAGTTTTTTTATGAGCTTTCATCATATCAATTATTTCTACTTCCGGAAGAGATCTATTATTTACTCTTTTTTCTAATTTTAATAAAGTATAAACATTTTTTAAAGTTCTTGCAAAAGATTCTAAAGTAGGAGTTGCTGATCCTAAAATAACTGGGCAATTATGGTACTCCCCTCTTTTTTTAGCAACTAAAATAGCATCATATCTTGGCATATTTTCTTGTTTATAAGAAGTTGAATGCTCTTCATCAACAACAATTATTCCAATATTTTCAAGAGGAGCAAAAATAGCACTACGAGCCCCTATGACGATTTTTACTTCCCCTTTTCTAATTTTTCGATATTCATCATACTTTTCACTATCAGATAACCCTGAATGCAATACAGCTACAACTTGCCCAAATCTTTCAATAAAACGTCTTACTGTTTGAGGCGTTAAACTAATTTCAGGAATCAAAACAATTGCTTCTTTTCCTTTCTTAATAACATCTTCAATTAACTCCATATAAACTTCTGTTTTCCCAGATCCTGTTACTCCATATAATAAATAGGTTTGAAATTTATCTAAATCAACTTGTTTATATACTTTTTCTTGATCAGGTGTTAAAGCATATTTTTCTTTTAATCTATAATTATTATTTAATCTATATACTTCTACTTTTTCTTTAACTAAAACTCCATTTTTAATTAAAGTATCAACTGAAGAATTAATTTTTTTTAAATAACTATAACTAACTTGTTTATTCTTAAGTAAAATATTAACAATATCTTGTTGTTTATCACTTAATTTTACATCTTTTAATTTATCTATATTAACTGTTATATAAGTTTCATATTTTTTATTAATTTTTTTCTTACTAGCTTTATAACCATTTGGTAGCATCACCTGATAACATGATATTAAAGTAGCAAGAGTTTTTTCTTTTAAATATTTACCAAGTTCTAATAATTCATCGGTTAAAATAACCTCTGTATCAACTACATCTAAAATTTCTTTTATTTCATAATCACTTGTATTTTCAACATTAACCTTTGTAACAAACCCCATTAATTTAGAATAAGCAAAAGGAACTATTACTCTAACTCCTACTTTAACTTTATTAATTAAATTAACTGGAACTTTATAAGTAAAATATTTATCAACTGCCCTAGCTTTTAATTCTATTAATACTTCTATTAACATATTACCTCCTGTTATTTATTTTTATATTAATCTTTGGTTATTTTTTCAATTATTACATATTTTTCTTTTAAACTTATTTTTTTAACTTCATAACCATATTCTAATAATTCTTTTTTAAATGTTAAAAAAGAATGATCTAATTTAAAACCTAAAATATTTTTTATTTTTTCATAACTTAAGTTATACCTATCCTGATTATTTTCATTTAAATATAACCAAAGTGGTTCGTATTTACTCATATTTTCCTTTCTTAATTTATAAATTTTTTTCAATAAATATGTATCTAAAAAAGCAGTTTTAAGCCTGCTAATTATTTTTATTTTTTTAATTCTTTATTTTTAGAAATATACATACTTGTTATAACAATACCTATTAAATTAGTTCCAATAGAAAGTCCTAGTAATAATCCACTTGTAAATTGACTAAAATTACTAGTTTCATTACCTGAAAAGTAAATATAAGAAAGGTATAATAAATTACCAAGTAATATTAGAAATAAACCTAATTTTTCTTTTTTCATTTGAACTCCTTTTCTAAATTATACTAAATTATTTTTTTAAAGTAAATAGACAAGTTAAGTTTTATTTGATAAAATAAATATGTGATGTTATGAAAAGATTTAATATGAAAGACGAGAGTTTCATTTGCAAAAATTGTAAAAATTTAGTTAAAAAGTTAGAATATTCTGCAAGAGATCATTGTCCAAATTGTTTATATTCTATGCATGTTGATATAAATCCTGGTGATAGATTAAATACTTGTATGGGTTTATTAAAACCAATTGGGATTGAAAAATACAGAGACACTTATAAAATAATTTATAAATGTTTAAAATGTGGAGAAATTCACAAAAATATTATGGCAAATGATGATAATATGGATTTAATTATCGAATTATCTAGACAGATATAATAGCAAATTATTTTTACTTGCGTAAACTATTATAGATATAAAGGAGGTAATAATATGTATTATGGTTATCCTAATTATGGTAATAGTTGTGCTTATCAAGGTAGTAATATAGGTTATATTTATCCAAACTATGGATACAATAATAATTCTAATTATGCTATTATCATTGTTTTATTTATTTTACTAGTTATTATTATTGGTACTAGATGGGGAAGATAAAAACTCTTTCCTTTTTTTTAATTTTGTGGTAAAATAAGACGAAGTGGTGATTAGTATGTTATTAATGAAAGATGTATTAGATGAAAAAGATAAAAGATTAAGAAAAAAAAGTAAAGAAGTAGTATTTCCTTTAAGTGATGAAACTAAAAAACGGGTAAATGATATGATTGAATTCTTAACTAATAGTCAAATAGAAGAAATGGCTGAAAAATATAAATTAAGACCTGGTATGGGACTTGCTGCTGTGCAACTTGGTTTTTTAGAAAGATACTTTGTTGTTGTTCACGAGTATGATGATGGTAAATTTGATAATTATGTTATTTTTAATCCTGAACTTGTAAGTACTTCGGAAGAAATTATTTACGTTGGGGAGGGAGAAGGTTGTTTATCAGTTAACCGTGATGTTCCAGGAATTGTTCCAAGATATGCAAGATGTACTATAGAAGGATATGACATAGATGGAAATAGAATACGAGTTAGAGCTAGAGAAGAACTAGCAATTGCTTTTCAACATGAACTTGATCATTTAAATGGAATTTTATTTGTTGATAAAATTGATAAAAAAGATCCTTTTAAAGGAAAAGATATTTATAGAGAAATATAAAAAAAACGGATTTTAAAGTTCGTTTTTTTTAGTTTCATAAACATTTTCCATTAGAGAAATAACTGTCATTGGTCCAACTCCCCCTGGAACAGGTGTCATAAGTTTAGCTTTTTCTAAACATTCAAAAGATACATCACCATATAACTTACCATCTACTCTATTAATACCAACATCAATTATTATTACTCCTTTTTTAATCATATCTTTAGTAATTAAATCTTTTTTGCCAACTGATACAATTAAAATATCAGCATGTTTAGTATAATAACTTAAATTACTTGTTTTAGAATGACACAAAGTAATAGTTGCATTTTTCTTTAATAATAAATGAAATAAAGGAAGTCCAACTAAATTACTTCTTCCAACAATTACCACATTTTTATTAACTACATCAATGTTGTAGTAATTAAGTAAAGTAATAACTCCTTTAGGTGTACATGGTTTTAGGCAAGTTTCTCCTTTAACAAGTTTTAACATATTAATATTAGTTAAACCATCAACATCTTTTTTAGGATTAATTGTATTAATAATTTTATCTTTATTTAAATAACTAGGAAGTGGTAATTGAACAATTATACCAGTTATTTTTGGATCTTTATTTAATTTTTCAATTTCTTTTATTAAATTAGTTTCATCTATTTCATCAAAATGAAGATTTAAAAAATTATAACCAATACTCTTAGCCATTTTTTCTTTTTGTCTAACATATACTTTAGTTGCTTCATCAAAACCGACACTAATATCAACTAAAGTTAATTTTTCATCTAATTTTTCAATTTTCTCTTTTAATTTTTCTTTAAGTTCTAAGCTTACTTTTTTACCATCTATTATTTTATTCATAACTATTTAATTCCTTTCTTAATACTTTATAATTTGGTACTAATATACTAACTAAATGCCAAAAATCCGATCCATGATTAGGATAAACTAAATGTGATAATTCATGAACAATTACATAATCTAAATATTTTTTATCTTTTTTAATTAATTCTAAATTCAAGGTTATTTTTTTTATTCTTGTATTACATACACCCCATCTTGTTTTCATTTTTCTAATTGTTAAACTTGGATATGGTATTTCAACTGGAAATATTTTATATATTTCATCAAGATTCTCTTTAAATATAATTCTTGCTTGTTTAACTAACCACTTATTTAAAATAAGTTCATCTTTAACAATAATTGTATCAGTTCCTATTATAATATCATTCAAATTAGATTTTACTATATTATATTTTTTACCAAGATAAAAGAAATCTTGATTATATTCTTGTTTCTTTTTTAAATGTTCTTGCATTTTTATAATTTTATTTTCGTTTTCTCTTAGTAAATTTAATATATATTTATTTGTTGTTAAATAATTAGTTGTTATATAAATACCATCTTCTTTTACTCTTAGATAAGTATTTTTTTGTCTTTTTTTAATAACAAAAACATCTATTAATTGATTATTTATTTCTACTTTCATATTCATATTACTAGTATAACAAAAAAGAGTAGTTTTTTCTACTCTATTTACTACAAACTTGTCTATATCTATATTGAGTTATTTCACTACCACTTAGTTTTATATAACCTGATGGTATATCTTTTTCTAAAATATAATCTGTATAAACGGTGTTTTCACTTACTGTTCTTGTTTGATAATAAGTTGTAGTTATTTCTTTTTCTACTTTATCACGATATGAATAGTAAGTAATATTTTTATATTTAGTTATAGTTTTACAAGTTTCTTCTCCTTTATAAGTACATGTATAATAATAACCATTTCCTTTATTAGTACTAGTATCATTAATTGGTTTACAATATAAAGCTTTTGAATCACGACCTTTAACAATTTTAGTATAATTTTCTCCAGGAGTACATGACTTTTTTTTGTATGATTTTTTAACTGTTTGAGTATCAATTTCTCTTCCTTCCTTAGCAGTTGGTTTTGATGTTGATTTACTACTCCAATCAGTATATTCAGTTGTTGTTTCAGTTTTTTGCTCTTCTTTTACTTCTAAAGTATTACTAGCAGTTGGTTTTTCTTTAACTGGTTGAGACCATTCACCATATGTTTTATTAACTTTATAAGCTTTAATTAAAATACGTTTTTCAGACTCTAAGCTTGGATCATTTTTATATTCAGTAGTCCAATTACTCCAAGTATTATTACATACAAGAGTGTTGTTATTGTTATTATTGTTGTTGTTATTATTGTTGTTATTATTGTCATTGTTATTGTCATTATTGTTGTTATTATTGTCATTATTATTATTGTTATCATCGATATCAGGTGTATAATCTTCACCATTACAAGTTAAACATTTGAAATCATTGTCATAATAATAGCTAACACTATCTTCCATGCTAGAACAAACAAGATTTATTTGCATTAAATAATCAGACTTATTTTTAACAACACTTACATATGAAGTATTATAACCGCACTTACTTCCATCATAATCATATATATCTGTAATTAAACCCTTCTCTTTTAACTCTTTAACAGTTATCACTTTTTCTTCTTTTATTTCCTTTGGAAAGTTTTTATTAACAAAGAAATATTCTTCACCTTTATTTCTTAGTAATTCCATATTGTCATTAAAAACAACTACAGGAGTCTTACTATTGCTATTGTTATTATTGTTATTTTTAGAACCTAAATTTTTAATTTTAAATACTAGAAAAATTATAATTATCAAACATATTGTTATTAAAATAATTTTAGTTATTAAATTTTTATTAATTCCCTTATTTTGATTATTGTTTTTTTCTTCATAATTATCATAATCTTCATAATCAAATTCATTTTCTTCAGTATACATAATTACCCCCTTAACCCATAAGTCGGACATATTATACCATATTAATGTATAAATGTCAAATTGTATCTACAGAAAAAGGTTATTTTAATTATTTAATAAGTTCTTCTATAAGTATTAAGTTTATTTATATTCTTCACTATTTACAGCTAAAGACTTAAAGTTTGATAACATCATTTGAGCTAATCTATCACAAAATTATGCAATATATTTATTTTTAATAATTATATAATAAAAGTAATCTAGGTATGTATTAACCTAAATTACTTTTTTAAATTTGTACAAATTAGTTTAATTCTTTTTTGATATTATCTAACTCTTCTTTAGTTATGTTAGTAATTTCCATGATTTCTAAGTCAGTCATATTTTTATTTAATAAATTTTTGACAATAAGTGTTTGAGTTTCAAGTTTGCCCTTATCTTCACCTTCATGAAAACCAGCAAAATATTTTTCTTGATTACGCATTATTTCTTCTGCTTCTGCTCGCATAAGTTCC
>CADBSI010000109.1 GCA_902797275.1 uncultured Erysipelotrichaceae bacterium
ATTTATTAGTTTACACCAACCACTAACTCTCTTAAAAATTAGTTTATAAATCATGTCCTAATCAACATATTTGCCTTTATTATAGCATTTATTTTAATTTTGTCAATTGTTTTGAGAATAATTTTTTACCATTTTCATGCAACTATTTACTTCATCTACCCCTATTATATCTACTATAAATATTAATATAGTTGGTGTTAAGTAAACCAAAATGGCTGCTATTAATCTTTTACCAAATCTACTTCCTGCTTTTTTAATACCTTCTTTATCATCAACAAATACAACTTTAGCAAAGTCAACAGTTGTTAAAACTAAAAGAATAATGGGAACAGCTATATAAATAACTTTAAAAACATTATCTTGTAAAAAATTTATAAAGGTTTTCCCAAATATAGCTTCACATGTATTTTTTAAATCACTTTCTGGTAATTGAGATAATTCACTAACTTTACTTTTTAAAATAAATATTTCATCATATGAAGCATTTTTTAGAGAATTAGTCAAAGAATAGGTACTACCTTTTCTAATTATATAAGTATAAGGATTATCAGGACTGAAAGAACTTATATTATTAACATTAGCTGTATTTTCAGTATTATTGATTAATGCTCGGTAATTATCTTTTGTAATACTATAAATAGTTATAGTGGAATTATTTTTACTAGAAATATAGGAAACAGTTTTACTAGAATCAGCCGAAATTTCAGAACCAGCTAAAGTTAATTTATAATACCCTGAATTATTTGAAAAAGTGCAATAAGTAGTACCATTAGCACCACTACAACTATAATGCATCTCATCAGGACATTTTTTTAGATTTTTATCAATAGAATCAATTATTTGAATAGCACTATTAGACATTGATAAATACTTATTGCTTCCATCTTGCATTATTGTAAAACTAAAAACTTTTTTTCCGTCCGAAGAATTGTATACACATGTATCTAATATTCTTTCTTCATAATTACCTTTAGTATCTGTTTCATCATTTACTACATTTTCTTTTATTAATTTTAATTGTTCATAATTTTTATTATAAACAAGACCTATATTAGCTTCATATTTTACAGAACGCCCTTGATTAACAAAAACAAGATTACTATATAAAGTTGGACAAGCAAGTTTATAATCACTACTATTTCTTATATTTGCTTCTGTAAAATTTGGAATATTAACAACTATAGCAAACATATATAAATCACGTAAATTTTTAACATTTTTTGTTGCTTCTACTTTTCCATCCTTATATGTTATGGTAACAGTATATTCAAATAAATCACCCATATTTTCAGTAGAAAATTTACTATAATATTCACATTCAAGAGTACCTGCCTTAACATTAACTCCTACTAAAAAAAGTAAAATACCTAAAATAAATTTTATCTTTTTTCTCATCATTCAAGCTCCTTTAACACATCATTATTCAGCCAAATCTCACTATTTTTTTCTATTAATTAATTTTTCCACAACTTTTTTTAATATAAAATTTAACATTTATTTTAACTTTATCAATTGTTTTGAGAATAATTTTTTACCATTTTCATGCAACTATTTACTTCATCTGCACCTATTATATCTACTATAAATATTAATATAGTTGGAGTTAAATAAATTAAAATAGCCGCTATTAATCTTTTACCAAACCTACTTCCTGCTTTTTTAATACCTTCTTTATCATTAACAAATACAACTTTAGCAAAGTCAATAGTAGTTAAAACTAAAAGAATAATAGGAACAGCTATATAAATAATTTTAAAAATATTATCTTGTAAAAAATTTATAAAGGTTTTTCCAAATATAGCTTCACAGTTATTTTTTAAATCACTTTCTGATAATTGAGATAATTCAGTTAATTTACTTTTCAATATATAAGCATCATCATATTTAACATCTTTTATTTTTTGAACAAAATTATAAGTTGAACCATTTTTTATAATATAACTTGGTGGATTATTTTTATCAAAAGTTGATAGATTAGCTATTTCAATATCTTTATTTTCACCAATTCTTGTAATATATACGCCTAATTTTCCTTCACAAACACTAATAACAGAAGACATATCACTAGTATTTGACACGTTATAATAAGTTTTACAGGTTAAACCAAAAATATTTGAAGCTTTTACATTAACACTAAATAGTAAAAATAAACAACATGAAATTATAAATTTTATCTTTTTTCCCATTATTCAAACTCCTTTAACACATCATTTAATTCAGCCAAACCTTCACTATTTTTTTCTTGTTCTTTATTAAACCAACTTGGAACATTTTCATCTATATTAGAATTAACTTTTAAGTCATTTTTAACAATAATCTTTTTAAACTTTTTATGCTCTTTCTTGCATACTTCCATAGCATCAACAACCGTTTCTACTTTTAATCTTTTCCATTGTCCAACTATAGTTTCAACATAATCTTTATTTAATTTTTTATTATTTACTTTTAAAACATAATCAATTAAAACATTAATAACTCCAGGATTTAGCTTTTGGTCTAACATTAAATTTTCTATTAATTTTTTATCTCTATTAGTTGGTTCTACATTTCCATAACTTTTTTTCAAAAAATCATAAGGGCTAATATTTTCAAAACTATAAATAACTTTAGCTAATTTTGAATCATCTCCAAGTGGAGTTTTTAAATAATCAGGTTGTCTGTTATATATTAAAGTTGGAAGTCGGCCATTATTTTCAAATTGATAATAATTACGACAATTAGTTTTTAAATCATTTCGATCAATTAAACCTCTTTCATTCAAACTATTTCTAACAAGTCCTTGCATATTTAAATTATCAATTTTATAAATGTAAGCTAAATTAGTTATTAATTCCTTAACTTCATCTGTAAAACATTTAGGACTAACAAGTCTTTTTGGAATACTAGATATTAATAAATCCATATCTATATCACTTTTAACAACAATACTTCTTTTTTGATTATTTATTATATTACTATTATCAAATAATAAATTTTGATTAACAGAAGATGAAAATATACTTTCAAAACTAGAAGTTATATCTTGATAATCTTTATAATTAATTCTTGGCAATTTATAATATTCTTGCAATCTTTGATATTCCAAAACACCTATATTATTATATAAAACTATGTTTAAAATTGGATGATTAAAAAATTCGTACGCTGATAAAGGAGAATATAAAACATACATATATTTATCTATTTCTCCTTGTTTTACATAAGTTTTTAAAAGTCCAATTGCTTCTAAACGATATCTTGCATCAAGTAAAACTTCTATTTTAAGTTGCATTAAAGTCATTAAATGGTGATGATTATATGAATTAGATTCATTTTTTTTTAAATCATTTAGTAAAGTTAAATATAAAATAGTAGCATTAGAACCTATTATAGGTTGATATAAATTAGTTAAAATTGTTTGTTTTTCAGATGTAATTATACCTTTACTATATACTGTATATTCATCTGCTGGAGCTAAATCTATTTTCATACTTCACCTCTTGTTCATATTATACCACAGCTAACTTAAAAATGCTTTAAATATCCAAAGAGAAATCATGAATATATCTAAAAAGAAAATAGATGATAGAAATAAAGACATATAATTAGTAAAACCCATAGAATAACTTAATTTTTTATTCATAATTAACTTATTATCATAAGTATCTTCAATTGGTATTATAAACTCATCACTTAAGATATCAAATTCTTCTCTTATACTTAATAATTCTTTTTTAGAAAAACCAATAAAACTTATTATTCTTCTATTTGAATAATCAAGAGTATAAATTTTTTTATTATCTTTAATTTCCATATTTTCTTTTTCAAGAGATAAACCATTAGTAATTTTTTTAACTATTTCTACTAAATAAGTAAAAAAGATAGTTTTATCTATTTTAACAAAAGTTTGATTTATAGAATCGAAGGAATAAGTAAAACTAAATTTAACTATATTTTCTTCATTATCAACTTGAATTAATAACTTATTATTATTTTCTTTTAATAAATATAAATCTAAAATACTAAGTAAATAACTAATTGTCATAACTCCTCCTATTCTAATTTAATATAGCATATTTTTTTTATTTAGTAAATATTTTAATTGTTATTTTGGAATATTTATATTTGTACTTTTAGGTAATGGAGAACCAAATATGGGTGTTTGGTTATTCCATGTAAATGGTTGAATACGAATTTTTCTATTCCAATTTTTTATATCATTTAAAGAATCATAGGCATGATATATCATCCAATCTTCTGTACCGTTTGGAGATTTAACAAAACTTGCATGACCTGGGGCATATAAATCATTTGCAGATTTAAAAACCGGACTAGTTTGTTTTTTCCAAGAAGACTTTATTAATGGATCTCCGTTTAAAGAAAGCATTCCAAGGGCATAACTTTGATTATTTGCTCCACTGGCTGAATAAATAATATGTACTACTCCATTTTTTTCTAATACTTGAGGAGCTTCATTTACATTACCTCCTTGTTTTTCAAAGGAATAAGTTGGAGTTGAAATTAATACTTTTTTAGTACTAATGCTAGTAGGAGATGACATTTTGGCAATATAAATGTTTTGAGTTCTAGAACCATTTACCGTACCAGACCACAAAAAATATAAATTGTTATTATAATTCATAACTGTTCCATCTATAGCATAATTATCATCCATTCCGCTAACTTCTCCTAAATCTTTATATTCTCCTAAAGGATTATTAGAGGTTGACTCTAAAACATACATTCTTTGTTTATAAGATGTTGTATTACTAGTTCCCTTTGGTTTAGCATAATAAATATAAAATTTATTGTTTATAAAATGAATTTCAGGAGCCCAAATAACTTTATCATTAGTATAAACAGTTTTAGCATATTTAAACTCATATAAGTTAGTAGATGTATAAATATCAATACTAGTAGAACCAGATGTAAATACTAGATAATAAGTATTATTATATTTCATAACATAAGGATCTGCTCCATTTAAAAGAGGATTAGTAAACGTTTTACTTTTAACTAAAACTATAACACTAATTGAAACATTATCACAAGTTAAAGTGATATTAGCAATACCAGGATTTATAGCTTGAATATAACCAGAATTAACACTAGCAACACTTGGATTACTACTTTTATAAGTTATATTTTTATTAGTTGCATCACTTGGAGTTATTATAGGATTTAAATAATAAGTATCTCCTTGATTTAAGGAAATATTATTAGATGAAACTTCTATTTTACTAACAGGTATTGGTAAAACATTAATAACCTTTGTTGTTGTTTTAGATGATACTGTACATATTACTTTTACAGTACCAGGTTTTATTCCAGTTAACACTCCATCATTAGTAATAGATGCAAGATCATTTCTATCAAGAGACCAATTAACACTTTTATCACTAGCATTTTCAGGTTTTATTAAAGCTTCCATTTTAATTGTTTTACCAACATAAACAGAACTACTACCAGAAATTTCTAAAGATAAAACATCAACTATATTAGTTAATACACTTACTTTAATAGTTTTAACTACTCCCTTAGCTTTACAAGTAATAATGCTAGTTCCTACTGCTTTAGCTGTTAAAACATTTGATGAAATAGATACAACCGAAGGATTACTACTACTAAATTCTACTATAGTATCTTGAGGATTAATTACATAACTTATCTTTTTAGTTTCACCTACTTTTAAAACATAATTATCATTTTGCAAGATAAGTTCTGGTGTATTATTATTGATATTGATATTGTTATTGTTATTATTATTATTATTGCTATTATTATTGTTGTTATTACTATTATTGTTATTATTGTTATTGTTATTATTATTACTGTTATTATTATTATTGTTATTATTATTATTGCTGTTATTATTGTTGTTATTACTATTATTGTTATTATTGTTATTACTATTATTATTACCATTATTTGTATTTGTATTAATATTATTACTTATTATTACTTTAATGGTGTTAGTAAAAGTTTTAGAACTATTAGTTATATTAATGTAAGCTATTCCTTCTTCTTTAGAATAGATAACTCCATCTTGAATATCAATTATATTATCATTTGTTGTATAAATTAAATCTATTTTATTAGCATCTTTAGGTATTAAATTAATTTCTATTAAATGAGTAGCATTATTTCGCATATAGATTACTTCTTCTGTTTGAATATCTTTTAAATCTATTTTATTGTTGCTTGAATATACTTTCATACTTGCTAATTCTTTGTTATTAGCAATTGCTTTAATTATGACAGTTCCAGGTTTTAAAGATGTTATATAACCAGTTATTTTATTAACAGATACAATTTTAGAATCTGAACTTGTCCATGTTATTAGATTGCTAGCATCTTTTGGATAAACTTCATATTTAATTTGACTTGAGTCTTGTACCTTCAAACCTATTTCAGGAAATTGTAATTTAATTTGAATGATATCTTTTTTTCCACCTAATTTTAAATAAATTAATAATATTAAAATTATAATAATGATTAATATTAATAAAAGTAAGTATTTTAAATTATTCTTATTTTTTATATTATTTAACATCATATTACATCATCATTTTCATTGCTTTGTAATTTTACTAATACTTCCCGTGGTTTTGAACCATTTTGAGGTCCTATTATTCCTCTTTCTTCTAGTAAATCAACTATTCTAGCAGCTCTGTTATAACCTAGTTTAAATCTTCTTTGTAAAAGGGACGCACTGGCTTTACCACTAGTAATTACAAATTCAACGATTTCATCATATAAAGGATCATCATATTCTTCTTTAACATCTGTATTAGCATCAATTTTACCAGTTTCTTCAACTGGTGAATTTAAATTCATCATTTTTTCATCATATATAGCTTTTTGTTGACTAATTGTATAATCAACAATTCTTTTAACTTCTTCTTCTGTTATCCAAGCACCTTGAATTCTTGTTGGAGTTGATTCTCCCATAGGTAAAAATAACATATCTCCTCGGCCAAGTAATTTTTCAGCTCCCGTCATATCAAGAATAGTTCTTGAATCAATTCCTGATGAAACTGCAAATGATATACGAGATGGAATATTAGCTTTAATAACACCTGTAATAACATCAGTTGATGGTCTTTGTGTTGCTATAATTAAATGAATTCCAGCAGCACGAGCCATTTGAGTAATTCTCATGATTGAATCTTCAACTTCTTTAGAGGCAACAAGCATTAAATCAGCAAGTTCATCAACAATAACAACAATATATGGCATTTTTTTTAATTTACTATCTTCTGGTAAGTTTTTATTTTTCTTTTCAATCATTTCATTGTAAGAACCAATGTTCTTGACCCCTTTTTCTTCAAATAAATCGTATCTATCTTCCATTTCTTTAACAATTTTAGCTAAAGCAACACTAGCTTTTTTAGGATCGGTTACAACGGGAGCTAATAAATGAGGCACACCATTAAAAACAGATAATTCAACCTTTTTAGGATCTACTAATAAAAGTTTTACTTCATCTGGTTTTGCTCGCATTAAAATGCTTGCTAAAATACAATTAATACAAACAGATTTACCAGATCCGGTTGCTCCTGCTACTAAAAGATGGGGTGTTTTATTTATTTCACAGTACTTTGGTTTACTTAAAATATCTTTTCCAAGAGCAACTAATAATTTATTATCTGATTTCTCAGAAAGCAATTTTTCCATAATTTCTTTTACATAAACAGTTGTTGGATTTTCATTAGAAATTTCAATACCAACTGTACTTTTTCCTGGAATAGGAGCTTGAATACGAACATCTTTTTTAGCAAGAGCTAAACTAATTTCTTTATTAATTCCTGTTAACTTAGATAATTTTGTACCTGGTTTTAATTCAAGTTCATACTGAGTAATTGCAGGTCCTACTGTTACTTCAACAACATGACCAATTATACCGAATTCATATAATACTTCTTCTAGTTTTTTAATATTAGCTTCTATATTAGCTTGATTATTATTTTTAGTTTTTTTAGGTTCATCTAATAAACTTAGCGGTGGTAATTTATAATTTTCATTGGTTTGAACAACTTCTTTTACTGATTCTTTTGTATCAACCTCTTGATTAGTTTCAACATTAGTATCAACAATCTTAGCTTTTTTTAATTCATCTATATTAGAAATTACTACTTTACCATCATCCTCGTTTACATTGTCATTTATTTTAACATCATGACTAGCACTTACTAAAGGACTTTCTCCTTTTGTTTTATGTGGTAGCATCTTCTTACTACTACTTATTATCTTAGATACAATATCAGCTATACTTAAACCAGTTATTATTAAAATACCAAAGGCAATTAAACAAATATAAATAATTTTAACCCCATTAGTTGCAAAAAGAGAAGCAAACAAACTAACAAAGAATCCCCCTATCATTCCACCCCCAATATTGGCAAATGTTAAGGTACGATTAGCACCATCAACTATATCAAATACTTTCATAATATTTTTAAAAGTGTTATTCATAGTATCTAAAAAAGTTGTAAATTCAACATTAACATATGAAACATGAAGCATCATTAATAATCCTATTAATAAAATATAAAAACCAATTAATTTAGTATTTAAAAAATCAGGATATTCTTTTTTAATCAGTATATATAATCCAAGAGCTACTAAACTAATTAAAAATACTAAATATAAACATCCAAATAAAAAAGCCGAAAAAGCACAGATAAGTTCTCCACAAGGACCATATCCACATATTCCAAGTATTCCTAATAATATATATAAAAGACCATAAAGTTCTGCTTGATAACTAAATTTTTTAACAACTTTTTTATTTTTTTTCTTAGCCATATTAACCTACTTTCTATCATAATTATACTATTAATAGAAAAAAATAACAAGAATTATCTTGTCTTTTTCTTTTGTTTTTCTAAACTATTAATATAATTAAAAGCATCTATTATAGGTATTTCAACAAAATCAGGATCTCCGTCATTTAAAATATCAACTAGCCAATTTAAATTATTAATTTTTTTCCATTCTAATTTATTAAGATCATATACTTGAATATATAAATCATTTATAATTCTAAGTAATAAAAAGGGAACACTTTTTTTACAAAAATAAAACTTAAATTTTGAATTTTTAATTTCTTTAAATTCTTCTTCGTTTATCATTCTACTATTTTTTAGTACTTGAAGTGGTAAATCTTGTCCATTTTTCCATATTCCATCATAATCAAAAAACTCAATGTTTTTATTTTCATCAATACGAATTAAAATATTATCTAATGACTTATCTTTATCATAAACCAAAAATTGATATTTCATTTTTACCTCCTCATACTATTATTATTAGATATAAACCTATAGTCTTCTATATTATCAGGTGCATTTACTCTAGATTGTAATAAAATTCTTAAATTATTAGCTTGATTTCTTCTAAAATCTGGAGCATTTTTATCTCTTATAACTCGATATAAACGTCTTGTATTAGTTTCTTTTATATCATGACTATTAGGAGTGTGAAATTGTATTTCAAAATACATTCCTTCTCGTGATTTTAATTTAACATTAATACCTTGGCAGGTTCTTTTTTTATCATCTTTATTAGTAGACCAGTTATTTTTAACTTCAATATCATAATAACCTAAGTTTTCTAATTGATGAAGAAAATTATCTACTCCTTGAGTATAGTCTTCATCTTCAAAAATAATTGTATAACGAACACTATCTCTAATACCACTTGATGCTTTTTCAAAGTCTCCTAAGTAAGCATAACTATCAGCAATAATTTTTCTTTCAATACTTGCCTTTTCTTTTAAAACATGAGATGGTACTCTTAAACCCGTCTTAGGAGAAACAGTTGTTAAAAGCTTACCCTTAGTATTTTCTATAATACTACTTATATCAGCAGTTATACAAGGTTCTAAAGTTTTAGCTTGATAATAAACAACATCTGCTAACCTAGAAATATGTTTTTCTTCTTCTGTTTTTTCACTTTCAGGTTTTACATAAGATTCTTTTTTATCTAACTCCTGTATAAAGTTATCCTCCCAAATTAAGTATTCATTCCAATCATTAACTGTCATATCTATTGCATTCATTTGGTCACCACCTTGTTTTCCACATAACATTATGGTATATTAAAATTAAGAAAAAGTCAAGGTGATAAAATGAAACTAAAAGTCAATAACCAAATAATTTATTTAGAAAAAGCTAATACTCCAATTAAAAGATTAATTGGTTTTATGTTAAAAAGAAATATTAACAAAGCTTTAGTTTTTAAAACTAAAAGTATTCATACTTTTCTTATGAAAGAAAATATAGATGTTATTATAACAAATAAAGATAATATTACAATAGATTTTAAAAAGAATTTAGAAAAAAATAAAATAGTTTTTAATAAAAATGCTTATTATATCTATGAACTACCTAATAATTTTTTAAAAGATTTAAAAAAAGGAGATAAGTTAGAACTACTTAACTAACTTATCTCTTATTATATATTCTTTTACAAGAACAGCTTTTTGTTTTTTTAAAGATGGTTTAACATTTATTATTCTTTGATTTTTAGAACCTCGATATTTAGCACTATAACTTTTTAAAGAATCAATAAATGGTCCATCGACTAAGACATCAACATATTTTAAAAATTCAACACAATCTGGTATTTCTAATAATTTTTCAAAGAGAAAACCGGTATAACACCAAACATTAAGTCCCATTTCTTTAGCAAATTTAGCAATTTCTAAACAAGGAAGTGGTTGCATCATGGGATCTCCTCCAGAAAAAGTTAAACCATCTTGAAGTTCAGAATTTTTAATTTCATCTATTATCAAACTTGTATCAGTTATAAATCCTTTATCAAAAGAATGAGTTTCGGGGTTATGACAATTTAAGCAATTATGGGGACATCCTTGAGTCCAAACGACCATTCTAATTCCTGGTCCATCAACTACACTATCTTTTTGTAAAGGATTAGCAAGACGAATTTGCATTATTTAAAAGTATGTTTTACACGGTCACGTTCTTCGGCTTTTTTACCATTATTAAATCTATCAACAGTACCAACTAAATAACCGGTAATTCTTCTAATTCTTTCAAATTTAACCCCATCTGTTTCACGTCTACCACATCCTGGGCAAACATCTCCAATAACACCTGTAAAACCACAAACTGGATCTCTATCTACTGGGTGATTAACTGCTCCATAACCTATTCCTGCTTCTTTCATCATACGAATAACTTTAACGAAAGCATCAACATTTTCACATAAATCTCCATCAAGTTCAATATATGAAATATGTCCTCCATTAGTTAAAGCATGATATGGTGCTTCAGTTTTAATTTTATTGGAAATAGTTGTTTGATAATAAACTGGTACATGGAAAGAATTTGTATAGTATTCTCTATCCGTTACTCCTGGAATAATACCATAAATTGATTTATCAATAGCTGTAAAACGACCTGATAAACCTTCTGCTGGAGTTGCAATTAAAGAGAAATTAAGTTTATATTCTTTAGTGTATTCATCACACTTATTACGCATGAATTTAACAATTTCAAGACCTAATTCTTGAGATTGCTTTGATTCTCCATGATGTTTACCAGTTAAAGCTTTCAAGCATTCTGCAAGACCAATAAATCCTTCTGTTAAAGTACCATGTTTCAAAACTTTTCTTAAATTATCTTTATTTTTTAAATTTTTAGAATCTATCCAAATACCTTGTCCAAGTAAGAATGGAAAGTTATAAACGTGTTTTTTGCACTGAATATCAAATCTATCAAGTAATTGATCACGAACTTTATCCATAGTTTCAGATAATTCTTTATAAAATCCTTCCATATCAGCTTTTTTAGCACCATTAACAATTCCATATTTAATTCCTAAACGAACTAAGTTAATTGATGTAAATGATAAATTACCACGGCCAGTTACAATTTCACGTTCTGGATCAACAACATTTCCTATAACTCTAGTACGACATCCCATATAAGCAATTTCTGTGTTGATATTACCTTCTTTATAATATTGTTTATTAAATGGAGCATCAATAAATGAGAAATTTGGAAATAATCTTTTAGCTGAAACTTTGCAAGCTAGTTCAAATAAATCATAGTTTGGATCCGTTTTATTATAGTTAACTCCCTCTTTTACTTTAAATATTGAAATTGGAAAAATTGGAGTTTCTCCATGACCAAGACCAGCCTCAGTTGCAAGTAAATAATTTTTTATTACCATTCTTCCTTCAAAACTTGTATCAGTTCCAAAGTTAATAGATGAAAATGGTACTTGTGCTCCTGCTCTTGAATGCATGGTATTTAAATTATGAATAAAGCTTTCCATTGCTTGATATGTAAGTTTTTCAACCTTAACAATAGCTTTTTTATGAGCTTTTCTAAATAATAATTCAACATCTCCTGAACCTTTAAAAAAATGTTCAAAAGCATTCATATTAAAATTAACTTCTTTAATTTTAGATATTTCTTTTTCAATACCTTTCATATTTAAGAATTTATCAAATCCTTCAAGTTCTAAAAAGTCAAACAAAAGTGATTTAAATTCTTTTCTAAATGATTTTACAACTCCAGGAGCCATATAGTAATCAAATGCTGGAATTGATTGACCACCATGTTGATCATTTTGATTAGATTGAATAGCAATAGCAGCAAGAGCAGCATAACTCATAATACTATTAGGACTTCTTAAAAATCCATGTCCCGTTGAAAAACCTTTTTCAAACAAACTAGATAAATCAATTTGACAACAAGTAGTTGTACCCATTGGTAAAAAGTCCATATCATGAATATGTATCATTCCAGAATCATGCATATCTGAAAACTCAGGTTTAATAAAATATGATTTAGAAAATTCTTTTGAGATAGTACTTCCATATTGAAGCATTGTTCCCATAGCTGTATCACCATTAACATTAGCATTATCTCTTTTACTATCTTCTTCACTTGCATCTTTCAAAGACAAAGCTTCAATTGCTTTAACAAGTTTATGTTGACGACTTTGAAACATACTCCTTGATTTATCTCTAGCTTCTCTATAACTTGCAAAACTTTCAAGAACATCAACATATCCTAGTTCTCTTAAATTATTTTCAATTAAATCTTGAATATCTTCTATTTTAATAGTTTTACTATCACTATAATTTTCATTAATATCTTCAATTACTTTTTTATAAACCAAACTACTATCATCCGGTTTATATTTTTCTCCTAAACTATCAAAGCCCTTTTTAATTGCAAGACCAATTTTATCTTCATTAAAAGGAACTTTCTTTCCATCTCTTTTAATAACTTTTAAAGTATCACTTTTACATACATCAGTAATCATTTAATCCTCCTCAATTACATTATATAAATTAGTTTAATCATTTACAATTAAACTTACATAAAAAGACACACATAATTTTCTATCTTCTTTTGTACCTTAATTATATTTCTAAATAACAAAAAAAATTGTTGCAATTGCAACAATTTATTAAACTTCTTCTCAAAGCCTTATAGAATAAGGAAATAAATTTTTATCCTATTGTAAACGGATCACTTTTAGTTCCAGATCCACCTGTTATAACAACGTTTGATTTTAGATTAATAGATGGGCGAGTGTCATAGAAACGGGAACTAGACGGATCGTTGCTGCTAGCATACCCTTCGTTGCTAACGTACCAAACAAAAAAAGAGCCAGGAGGTGTTATTAACCAAATAGTACTTGAACTATTATAACCGTTTCCTTGTTGACTGGCAAACATTTCTCCATATCTTGGTAGTCCTACATAACCATTCCATATATTTGTTGTTTTTTCACAATTTTTGGTTGTCTCTATCGTACCTTCTGTATTACATAAAGAATTTTTATAACTTGTTCTCGTAGGTACTCGGTTTATATAATATATTCCTTTGTCTAACATACTTTTTTGTGCTAAACTATTATACCAAGTATTGTTCAAATAATAATCCCAGTAATCATCTGTTGTCCCATTTCCATAGGTTGTATTTGTACTAAACTTTTTAGTTAAAGTTGTAGTTCCACTTTTTATGTAATCATTTTTATTTAGTTTAACTTTTCCATCTTCAATTGATACTATTCTATATAATTCATTTGTTGAAATATCTCCATCTTCATCAAATACTACATACTCACCTATTGTTCTGGTGTTTAATAAAGTAGTATTTATAGTTGGTTGTTCCTTATCTC
>CADBSI010000110.1 GCA_902797275.1 uncultured Erysipelotrichaceae bacterium
ATTACAATCTTTATCTAATACTTTATTTTTACAATAATTAACTACATCATTAGTATCTAATTTAAGATTTCTCTTAATTCTATCAAACCCATTTTGGTAGTATGAATTTTACCTATATTAGATAATAATAATTCTTTATTCATTTATTATCAACTCCATAAATTGTAATTTAAATGATTTTTTAAAAAAAGGTGGTTTTAAAGTTAATGTAATTGAAGAATTTACAACCTCTAAATATTATAAAGACGTATTTTTAAAAAAGTATAGTAATTCCAATTCTTATGAATTAAATATAGCCATACTAAAAAAAGTTTTTAAACAATTAAAAAATTCTCTTAATTCCAATAATGAAATTATTTTAATAGATAGATCAATAAATGATAGACAGATTTGGAATTATAGAAGATATTTAAAAAATGATATACCAGAAAAAAAGTATTATAAATTAAGAGATAAATATCAAGTATCATCAAAAGAATTAATAGATTTCTTAGTTATTACCTACTCCAATTCTTTAATCTCATTAAAAAGAGATTATAATTCTAGTCTAGCTCTTGAAAAGAGAAGTTTTTTAAATCTTGATAATTTAAATGAATATAATAACAGTTTAAATGCTTTACAAGAATTATTTAAAGAAAGTGTAAATGATTTAATTTTAGTAGATACAAGTTATATGAATATATGTGATACCCAAATAGAGATAACTTCTAAATTACTAGATTGTATGCGTAGAAAATATCTTGAGTACTTTAAGGAAAAATATAGTTTAAAATAATTCAAATATAAACTATTTTTTCTTTTTACTTGCTTAACTATATTTAAATAATTACATATATTATATTGGTGAATATATGTATATAAAAATAAATGATATAAATCTTTATTATGAAAAACATGGTAATAAAAAGCAAGAAATTGTTATTCTACCAGGTTGGGGAGATAATCGTCAAACATTCAATTATTTAATTAATTATTTAAAAGATTATTTTACCATTTATATAATTGATTACCCAGGCTTTGGTAATTCAAACTTTCCTAATAAAGATTTAACTATATATGAATATGCTAACATAATAATAAAATTCATAAATAAACTTAATATTAAAAATCCTATTATATTTGCTCATTCTTTTGGAGGAAGAATTGTTAGTTTATTAACCAATCAAATTAAAATTAAAAAACTTTTATTAATAGATGTTGCTGGTATTAATAATTTAAAGTTAAAGTTAAAAATTAAAACTACTATATATAAATTGTTAAAATTAATAAAATATCTTTTACCTAAAAAACTTAAAAAAAGATATGGAACATATTTATTTAATAAATTTGCTTCAAGTGATTATAAAAGTTTAGATAATAATATTAAAAAAACTTTTCAAAATGTTGTAAAAGTAAATTTAAAAAATAATTATAAAAATATAAGTCAAGAAACTCTAATACTATGGGGAACACTTGATAATATAACTCCTATAGAAAATGGTATTTTACTAAATAAAATTATAAAAAACTCTACTTTAATTAAAATAGATAATTGTTATCATTTTCCTTATTTAGAAAAGAAATACTTAGTTTCTAGAATAATATATGAATATATAAAAAAAGATATTATTTAAATTAAATTCGTTTCTTATACAAAATAGAAACGTTTTTTTTATATCTTTTTTATCAAATTTACTATTTACTACTTTCTTCTAATAATAAATCAAAATCCGATTTATATAATTTATCCTGCTTTATTCTATATTTTTCAAATTCAGTTAATGCCTTATCACAAGCAATTTCATGTGATATTTTTTAAGCATCTTTTAATTATCTAAATCATCTGCAAGTAAAAACTTATCTATTCTTGTAGACCAATCATCCATTGTCATTGGAATATGTTTTTTTGCTCTATTTTCTGCTAAATCTAAAAACGCAGATACTATTAGTTCTAAACTTTCTAGTTCTTCTTTAGATAAATAATTTTTAGCTATTACTACATCATCGTTCCTTTTTTTTTGAACTAGTGTATAATTTGCACTAGTTCAAATTTTGTTTAATTCAAATTTAGAATATATATTTTTTAATAGATACTGCATAATTAAAATTCATTTAAATATAAAACTTTATTTAAGTTTTAAAATACTAACACTTTCAACTTCATTTGTTCTTGGAAACATATCTACTAAATAATTTTCTAAAACCTCATAATCATCTTTTAAATATTTAGTATCTCTTCTTAAAGAATCCATCTTACAAGCAATATAAATTAAATATTTACTCTTAATTTTCTTTAAATAACTAATTGTTTTTAAATCTAAGCCTCGTCTTGCTGGATCTAATATTATTAAATCTATATCTTTAAATGTATCAATATAGTCTTCTACTCTCCCATTTATAACTTGTAAATTATTAATTTTATTTAATTCTTTATTTATTAAAGCATCATCGGTACTACTTTTATTTTCTTCAACACTAATAACATTTTTTACATACTTAGAAATAATTATTCCAAGAACACTTGTTCCACTATATAAATCAAGAGCATTTCTAATATTTTTATCTTGTAAAAAACTCTCTAAAATTATTTTAATACTTATAAGACCATCTAAATTAACTTGAAAAAAAGATTTATAACTTACTTTAAATTTAAAATCAGGAATACCTTCATAGAAATAACTATTACCTTTTATAACTTTATCATTATAAATTAAATTAGTTATTAAATTACTAGTTTTAATTAGATCAATATATTTATAATTACCAGTTATTGCTACTAAACTATCTTCTAAATTATTTACTCTTATTAAAATATTACCATTAAAATTTAAATCTTTATTTTTTAGAAATAATTTTAATACTTCATTTATTTTATCATTTAAAAGATAACAATAATTAATACTAACTAATTCATTAGTTTTTTCCTTAAAGAAACCAATATCACCATTTTTAACATGAAAAATTACTTTATTACGATAATTAAATTCCCTTGTTTCATAAAATTTTTCAATTTTACCAAGGAATTTTTCACCTTTTTTTATCTTAAACTTATTTTCTAAACTCTTAGTTGCATGTAAAAAATTACATCCTCCACATTCTTGATAAAAAGGACAAATTGGATTAATTCTATTTTTATTTTTTAAAATAATATTTTCTATTTCACAATTACTATAATTTTTATTTTCTTTAACTATTTTTACTTTTAAAATTTCCTTTGGTAAACCATTTTTAACAAAACAAACTTTCTCATTTATTTTTCCAAGTCCTGAACCTAAATCATCAAAATCTAATATTTCTATTTCCATAAGCACCTCTAGATGTAGTATATCATAAAATTAATGAGGGATGAATGGTTGGTAGTAAAATATGGTTTGAAAAACCATTTTTCATCCCTCATATATAATATAAACTAATTAAATAAATTAAAAATATATTTTTATCTTTTAAAATACTTTATAATATATGATTTTTTAATATTTAAAAAGGTGAATAAAAGTGAAATTAATATAAATTGTATAAAATAATTAATATTTAAAATACTAATAATAATGGTGATTATATGGATTATATAAAAAAATTAAAAAAAGAAAATAATAATACTTCAGATTATATTTATAAAACAATAAAACTTAATAATCATGTAATAAATTTAATTAATATAGAAACTATTACTAGTAGTAAAGATATTAATAATTTTATTTTAAAAAAACTTATTCTTTTAAATAATTTTACTTTAAGAGAAATAGATAATTATTTATTTAATTTCTTACCTTGTAATAGTATTATAAGAATTAAAAATTATAAAGAACTTAAGTATTATTTATTAAATGGTTTTACTATTTTAATAATTGATAATTTAATTATTTTTGGAGTTGAAACTAAAAATAATTTAGGAAGAAATATAAGTAATGCTGATTATGAAAAAACTATTATAGGACCAAAAGATTCCTTTGTTGAAACTTATAATACTAATCTAGGTTTAATTAGAAAAAGAATTAAAAGTACTGATTTATGTATTTTTAATTATGAATTTGGTAAATATACAAGTACTAAAGTAGGTTTAATTTATTTAAAAAGTGTTGCTAAAAATAAATTAATAGAAGATATTAAAACTAAATTAAGTAAAATTAATATTGATGGAATTATTGATAGTGGTTATTTGAGAAAATATTTAAATAATTCTAATAGTTTTTTTCCAAGTTTAAAAGCAACTGAGAGACCTGATGTAGCAAGTCAAGCGCTTCTTGAAGGCAAAGTCTTAATACTTGTTGATAATAGTCCTAATGTATTAATTTTACCTAGTTTTTTTGTTGATTATTTTCATGCTAGTGATGATTATTATCAAAAACCAATCAATATTACTTTTATTCGAATAATTCGTTTCATTGCTTTTTTAATTGCTTGTTTCCTACCAGCTTTTTATATAAGTATCACGACTCATAATCCTGAATTTATGCCAATTAATTTATTACTTAGTTTTAAAATTCAAAGAATGAATGTTCCCTTTCCAGCATTTTTAGAAGCAATTTTTATGATTATAGCTTTTGAAATTTTAAGAGAAAGTGATATTAGAATTCCCTCTTCAATGGGAACAGCTGTTTCAATTCTTGGAGGTTTAGTTTTAGGAGATGCAGCAGTATCTGCTGGTATCGTTTCTCCTATCATGATAATAGTAATAGCTATATCAGCTATAAGTGGTTTATTAATGCCATCAATTGAAGCAGTTAACTCCATACGTTGGTATCGATTTATCTTAATTATTTTAGCTAGTATATTTGGAGGCTTTGGTATATTTTTAGGTACAATTTTAATTTTAACTAATCTTTCTAGTATGAAAAGCATAGGACTTGATTACGTCTACCCTTTTGCTCCTATTAATTTTCATGAACTAAAAGATAGCATTGTTAAAATACCAACTAAAGGTAAAAAACTTAGAAATCCTCTTTTAAGTAATAATTTAGAAAGGAGCAAAAAATGAAAAAACTTCTTATTATTTTAATAATAATTACCCTTACCGGTTGTTCCTCTTATATCGAATTAAATGACCTAGCTATTATTAATAGTATTGGCATTCAAAAAGATGATAATAATTACAAAATATCTATTTCCCTTTTAAATGAAGTCGATAAAGATACTCTAGAACCATCCTTAAGACTAATTGAAATAAATAATACTAACTTAAATCTAGCCTTTGAAGAGTTAAGTCTTAATTTAAATAAACAAATTTACTTATCACATCTAAATTTATTAGTAATAGATGATTCTATTAAAAAAATGGAAATACAAGAAATAATTAATTACTTTTTAAATAATCAAGATGCTAGGGAAAATTTTTTAATTGTTTTTTCAAATAAAATAGAAGAAATACTTAC
>CADBSI010000111.1 GCA_902797275.1 uncultured Erysipelotrichaceae bacterium
ATGCATCTAGCCAAACATAAACTACATGCTTATCATCAACATCTACTGGAATTCACCATTTAAATGATGTTCTAGATACACATAAATCTTCAAGACCTGGTTTAATAAAATTATTAATCATTTCATTTTTTCTTGATACAGGTTGAATAAACTCAGGATGTGTTTCAATGTATTCTACTAATCTATCTTGATATTTACTTAAACGGAAGAAATAAGCCTCTTCACTTGCTTCTTCAACATCACGACCACAGTCAGGACATTTACCATCAACTAATTGCGATTCTGTCCAAAAAGATTCACAAGGTGTACAATAAAGACCTTTATATTCTCCTTTATAAATATCTCCCTTATCATATAATTTTTTAAATATTTTTTGAACAACTTCAACATGATCAGGATCAGTTGTTCTTATAAACCTATCATATTCAATTCCAAGAGATGACCATAAATCTTTAGCATCTTCGATTATTTTATCAACATACTCTTTAGGAGTAATTCCTAAAGCTTCAGCTTTTCTTTGAATTTTTAAACCATGCTCATCACTTCCAGTTAAAAAGTAAACATCATATCCATTTTGTTTTTTATATCTTGCTATACTATCAGCAATTACAGTTGTATAACAATGACCTATATGAAAATTTGCAGATGGATAATATATAGGTGTTGTTATATAATATTTTTTATTTTCCATAAATCCTCCATTTATTATTTATATTTTTCTATTACATTTATATTTATTTATTTTTTAATTAGCTATCTAGCAAAAATACTCCACATCCGTTTATACATATATTTTTTCATAAATTCCTCCATAAAAAAAATCTTCTATCCAAAGGACGAAGATCTCGTGGTACCACCTTATTTTACATATATAATATGCCTCTACTAATAACGAAGTTACCCGATTATACAATTGCTCCAAAACCATTTTCAATTAAGTCCTTTAATTCTTTTCCACCCCAAGAATCTCTCTTTAAAATTATCTTAATTTACTTATTTCTTCCTCGCATTTGCCTATATGTTATCACATTATTTTTAATTATTCAAGATAATTTATTAAATAATTTTCTAATAAAACTAATAAATTTAAATCATTTCTTGAAATATTAGTATCAGATAGCATCATAATAAGTCCAACTGTATCACCATGGATTATAATTGGTTTAATAACATAACTAACATTTATTTCTTTATCAGTTATTTTTAAATTATTTGGAGTTAACTCTTCAATATTTTTTCTATTATTAAGAATATTTAATAAATAAGAATTTAATTCTATTCCCAAATAATCTTTATAATCTTTAGATGTTATTACAATCTTATTTAAATTAGTAATTATTATATCTTTATTTGATATGTCTTTTATAACATTAACTAAATTATTAATACTTTTATCATAATCATGAATATCTGAATATTTACTTAAAATAATTTTATCATCATCCACTTTTATTTCTAATTGTTCATTTTCTTTGATTTTTAAAACTTTTCTAATTTCTTTAGGTATTACTACTCTTCCTAAAGAATCAACTCTTCTTACTATTCCACTTGCCATTTAATCACCCAGTTTTATTATTAGTAAATATTAGAAGTTTATACTAAAAAAGAATTAAACTCCAATTGTATTTTTATTTAATTCTAAATATTTTAAATAAGTTTCTTCAAACGTATTAATAAGGATAATATCTCTATTTTTCATTGTATCTAATACTTTCATATTTAAATTAGTAAGAAAAATAGTAGTTAAATATTCTTTTAAACGATTTTTCTTAAATTCTGATTTCAACTCTTTATTCAAAGATTTTACTAAATTATCTATTTCTTTTTTAGAAAAAGTTTCTAATGTTTCTTTTAAAGTAAGATAATTATCTTTTATATTTTGTTTACAAACATCTAAATCATCATGAACTACTATTACATTTTGTAAATCAACTTTTTTAGTATCTAATATATTCATTAAATTATTACGATAAGCTTCAAAAAAGATATTAACATTTTCTAAAATACTCTCTTTATCTTGAAAATCTTCTTCAATATCAATTATTTTTTTTACTAAGTTATCTTTCATAAAACTCAAAAGATTATCAATTGTCAAAACTAGAACTTCTAAATTATTATCAAGATCAAAATTTAGTTTATTTAAATAAATTTCTTTATTTTTCTTTTTTAATTGATCTTTTATATCATATTCGTTCATATTTAACCCTTTCCATTATTACTACAATTTAAGGATAACAAACTTTTGATAAATTGTCAAATATTGTAAACACTAAAATATTATTTTTGTTTTTATACAACATTTTTAGTTAGTAATCGAGTTATTTACATCATCTTTTTGAAATAGAAGACCTATATCTACACCTAAGGCTTGTGAAATATCATATAATGTTTGAACTGAAAATGTGTTAGCTACTTTGTCTGATTCTATTTGTCTTATATAATCGTGAGATAAATCAGTTAATTCAGCAAGTTTGGCTTGGGTCATTCCTTTTTCTTTACGATATTTCTTGATATTATGTCTAATAATTTTATATATATCGACATATTCAATTTCCATATTTTACCACCAAAAATATTATCTCATTATTTAAATATGTTAATATGTGAGTTGATAACTCACTCAAGATGTGCTATAATACCTATGAAGGAACAAATTTTAATATCATTTACCTTTTACCATGTTAAAATAAAAAGTTCTTTCAAAAACTAATTATTTGAAATCCATATTTACCATTCAAATAATTTAGTTTAAAGAAGTAGCAATACTTCTTTTTTTATAAGAAAAAGCTTGTAAAATAAGGATTTTAAATATTTTTCAAGAATATAAAAAGAATTTATCTTAGCTTTTCGTGATGATTTGACAAAATTTATCTTGCATTTTCGTGATAATTTAACAAAATTTATCTTGAGTTTTCGTGATATTACAGCAAATTTTATCTTAAATTTTCGTGATAATGCTTGATTTATTTAATAAATAATGCTAATATAATCTTGGTGAGTTATGAAAAGAAAAATATATGATGAATTAATTAAATGGAAAAATAATACTAATAATTTAAAGCCATTAATGATTCTTGGAGTTAGACAATGTGGTAAAACATATATAATTAACGAATTCTGTAAAAATGAGTTTAAAAATTATAAATATGTTAATTTATTAAAAGAAGATAATATTATTGAATTATATAATTCAAATTTAACTTCTGATGAAAAGTATAAACGTTTAAAAGTTTTACTAAATTTTGATTTTGATACGGAAGATACAATTTTATTTATTGATGAAATCCAAGAATCTGAAAAACTAATATCAGAGTTAAAATATTTTTGTGAGGAACATAACAAAGTTAAAATAATTGTTGCAGGATCTTTACTAGGAGTTAAGTTAAAAAGAAGTAAATCTTCTTTTCCGGTTGGTAAAGTTAAAATGTTAACTATGTATCCCATGGATTTTGAAGAATTTTTAATTGCTTTTGACGAAAATAATTTAATTGATTGTATAAAAGATTGCTATTTAAATAATAAGCAGATATCAAACCCTGTTCATGAAAAAGCTTTAAATTTTTATAGAACTTATCTTATTACTGGTGGTATGCCTGAAAGTGTTAACAATATGATAAATGTTCAAGGAAATTATATCAAATATGATACTTCTATTTTACAAGATATAGTAGAATCTTACTTTTATGATATGCGTAAATACGTTGAAAGTGAAAATGAATATTTAAAAATTGTTAGAACTTATAATTCTCTTCCTTCTCAACTTGCAAATAATTCTAATAAATTTCAATATTCTAGTATTTCAAATGATGCTAGAAAAAGAGAATATGAATCTTCTCTTGATTGGCTAAATGCTAGCAATTTAGTTTTAAAATGTAAATATGCAAAAGTTCCTAATGTACCAATTGAAGGTTTTGTAGATGATGACACTTTTAAATTATATTTAAGTGATATTGGTGTTTTAAATAATATTTTAAAAATTAATATTAAAGATATTTTAACTGATAATCTTTCTTTATATCGAGGAGTTATAACAGAAAATTATGTTGCTAATCAGTTAACTTGTAATGGTTTTGATTTATATTATTGGAAAAATGACAAAACAGCTGAAATTGATTTCTTAATTTATACAAATGATGGCATTATTCCGATAGAAGTAAAATCTGGAACTAGTACTCATTCTAAAAGTTTAACTATGTATATAGATAAATATAAACCAAAATATGCTATAAGATTAAGTTTAAAAGACTTTGGCTACAATCCTGATACTAAAATTAAATCTGTACCTTTATATGCTACTTTTATGATTAAGAATAATAATTAATTTTTAAGAAGGAATAATGTTTTTCCTTCTTTTAATTCATTATCTATTATTTTAAAGTGCAATTATTTTTTTTCAAAGTGCAAAAATTGCACTTTGAAATTGATAAATTAAATTTTATATGCTATACTATTAATAGTTAGGAGGCATAGTTTATGGAAAAAAAAGAAAAATGGAATTTAGAATTGACTAAATATATAAAACAAGGAGAACCTACACAAGTGGAAAAAACAAAGGTTTGGGAAACAGCTATAGGACTTCAAGATGTAGATGGATTAAAACCATCAAAATATTTAGTTGATACGGCCAAAGAACATATAGAAGGAAAAATTAATTTAGAAGAAGTTAAAGAAAGAATTAATAATTATTATAAAGTTTTAGATAATAGAAAGTCTGAAGAAAAAGAAAATAATGAAGAAGCTGATAAAGTATCAGTACGAATTACCGAGATTTTAAGTGATAAAGCATTTAATTTTAATCCAACTGAATTGATAAGTATTCATAGAAAATTATTTACAGGAATATATGAACATGCAGGTATTATAAGAAATTATAATTTTACCAAAGACGAATGGATCTTAAACAACGACACAGTAATATACGCTTCCTTTGAAACTATTATGCCAGCATTAGAATATGATTTTGAACAAGAAAAAAAATTTTCGTATAAAGATTTATCATTTGATGAAGCAATAAAACATTTATGTAGATTTACTTCAAACATATGGCAAATACACCCTTTTTGTGAAGGTAATACAAGAACAACTGCTGTTTTTATTATTAAATATTTAAGAACATTTGGATTTAACATTAATGATGAAGTATTCAGAGACAATTCTTGGTATTTTAGAAATTCATTAGTTCGAGCTAATTATAAAAATTTTGAAAAAAATATTTTTGAAGATTTATCTTATTTAGAAAAATTCTTTTATAACCTTTTATCAGATACAAAATATGAATTAAAAAATAGATTTACTCATATAGATTATGTTAGAAGTTCAAAAGACAAAACTTCTGAATTTAAAAATTGCACTTTAGAAGAACAAGCAATATTAAATATAATAAAAGAAAATAAAAATATTAAACAAGAAGAAATTGCTCAAATAATCAATAAATCAGTAAGAACTGTAAAAACAAAAATGATAGAAATGCAAGAAAAAGGTTTAATAACAAGAATAAAAGGTAAAAAAAATGGAGAATGGGAAATTTTACTATAGAAATTTCTCTTTTTTATTTTAAAATTAAAAAAAATGATCAAAATGACCATTTTTTATTTAAATAACTCAATTAAATAGTAAATAAAGTGTTTTTCTAAACCTTTAAATTCTAAGATAACATGAAATCTTAAATTACTATAATTAAATTTAAAGTTTTTACTTATCTTATATGATTTTAAGAATAATTCTTCAGCATTTATATTTTTAGAAGCATCTATATTAAAGATTAATTCTATTTGATTTTTTGTTTGAATAGATTTTTCAATTCCTATTTCTTTAGCTAATTTTTCAAACCATTCTTCAAACATATAGATTTCTATTTCATTATCTACTCGACCAAATCTATCTTCAAATTCAGCTTTTACTTTTAATAATTTATCATAACTATCAATTGTACTTATTAATTTATGAATTTCTATTTTTAGATCAGCTTCATCTGTATATTTATCATCTATATGAGTAGTTACATTTATAATTGGTTTTTCATCTTTGACTTCTTCTTCTTTAATTGGTTCACCTTTTAAACGTTTAATCTCATCATCTAGAATTTTTAAATATAAATCAATTCCTACTGTATCCATGAAGCCTGCTTGTTCTGATCCTAAAATATCTCCCGCACCTCTTATTGATAAATCTCGATTAGCTATATGATAACCACTTCCAAGTTCCGTGAATTCTTTTAAAACATTTAATCTTTTAATAGCAGCTTCACCTAAGATTTTATTTTCTTTATACATTAAATAAGCATAGGCTATTTTATTACTTCTTCCTACTCTACCTCTTATTTGATATAACTGAGAAAGTCCAAAGTGATCAGCTTCTAAAACAATTAAAGTATTTGCATTTGGAATATCAATACCTGTTTCTATTATAGTTGTTGAAAGCAAGATATCATATTCATGATTAATAAATTTAATCATTCTCTCTTCTAGTTCTACCTTAGTTAATTTTCCATGAGCAACTACAATTCTAGCATTTGGTACAAGTTTTTGAATTTCATCTTTTTTAGCATCTATTGTTTCTACCCGATTATAAAGAATAAATATTTGTCCATCCCTTAGCATTTCTTTTACAATTGCATCTTTTATTAAATTATCTTGTTCATATACAACATAGGTTTGAATTGGAAATCTATTCACTGGTGGTGTTTTAATGACTGATAAAGAACGAATTCCAACAATTGACATTTGCAAGGTTCTAGGAATTGGTGTTGCTGTTAAAGTTAAAACATCTACATTTGCTTTATATTGTTTTAATTTTTCTTTATGACTTACTCCAAATCTTTGTTCTTCATCAATTACCAAAAGTCCTAAATCTTTAGGTTTAATATCATTTCCTAGTAATCTATGAGTTCCAATTACGATATCAACTACTCCATTTTCTAATTCTTCTAATATTTCTTTCGTTTTCTTAGGAGTTGTAAACCTATTTAAAAGTTCAATTTTAACAGGAAAGTTTTTAAAACGATCAAGAGCACTTTGATATTGTTGACTTGATAAGATAGTTGTTGGACAAAGATATAATACTTGTTTTCCATCATATACAGCTTTAAACATAGCTCTAAAAGCAACTTCTGTTTTACCAAAACCAACATCACCACATAAAAGTCTATCCATTGGTTTAGATGATTCCATATCTTTTTTTATATCTTCATATGCAGTTAATTGATCAATTGTTGGAGTATAAGAAAACTCTTTAAAAAACTCTTCATGATATTTGGTATCTTTTGAAAATGCATATCCTTTTTGCATTTCTCTTAAAGCATATAATTTAATTAATTTATCTGCTATATCTTTAACTTTATTAATAATTCTTTGTTTATTCTTTTTCCATTCTAAACTACCTAAACCATTTATCTTAGGTAATATTCCATCTCTTCCTGAATATTTACTAATAAGTTCAATTTTTTCAACAGGAATGTATAACTTATCATCACCTTTATACAATACTTCCAAATAATCTTTTTTCAAATCATTTACTTTTAAGGTTCTGATACCATTATATATACCTATACCATTTATACTATGAACAACATAATCACCTATTTCAAGTTTATTAATATTTTCTATTTTAGTTGCATATTTAAACTTAGTTTTATATTTTTTCTTAGGTAAACTAATATTAAATAAATCACTTGCTGTTAAAATTATTTTATCTTCATATGTAAAACCATTCGAAAACTCTTTAGTAATTATATTTAATAAGTATTCACTTAAATTATTTTCATCAGTTAAAAGATAAGGAACAGCTAAATATTTAACAAAGTTTTTTATCTGATAATTTTTTAAACAAATAATAATTTGTTTTTTTAGACCTAAATTATTCTTTAAATAATCATTTATAATATCTATATTTTCATGAAACTTAGGAACGTTTTTAATTTTTAAATCATAGTAATTAGTAAATTCATGATTAGGTATTAAATTATCTATATTTAAGTAATGAATTACTTTATTTATATCTAGTATATCTAAAGAAAACATATAATTATCTTTAAAATCTGGATCATGAGTTCTATATTCTTCTATTTCATCTTCAATTTTTAAATAATTATTATGTATTTGAATATAATCTTTAACAATTGTAATTCTATCTTCTAAATAACTTTCTATATTAGTTGTATTTTTTAAATAAGTAGGTAAATATTTTTGTTTTCTTAAATCAAGATTTATATCTTTATCTAATAAAAATTCTGTAAAGGGATTAATTATTATTTTATCTAAAGTTTTAATACTTTTTTGTGTATCTTGATCAAATTCTCTTATGGAATCTATTTCATCTCCACATAATTCTATTCTAATTGGATAATCACTTGAAATAGGGAAAACATCTATAATAAAACCTCTTACTCCCATTTCACCAGTTGTTGTTACTATAGTTTCTCTTTTATAACCAATATTATATAATTTTTTAACTAATTCTTGAGGTGAAATAGAATCTCCTTGTTTTAAAGTAATTATATTTTCTTTATATACTTTTTTACTTGGTAAATATCTTAAATAACCAGTTAAGTTAGTAATAACTATTTTTTTAGAATTATTAATTATTTCATTTATAGTTTCTAATCTAGTTGCCATTAAATCAGGACTTATACTTAAAGATTCACTAGTTAGAAAATCATCCATAGGAAATAATAAAACATCATCAGTTAAAGATGATAAAATATTTAATAAATTATTGGCTTCTGTTAAAGTACTAGTAATAATTAAAATACCTTTATTATTTTTTTGAAACATTCCATATGTATATAGACAAAAAGACTCATCAGTCATACCCGATAAGCCCATATTTAAAGAATATGGAATATTAAATAAATCAATTAGTTTTTTCATTTTTATCTCTCCAATTATTACTATTATACTTACTCATTAAATCATTAAAAGGTAATTTTAAGTAATCATTTATTATATTAAAAATAATTGTTTCAATATTTTCTAATTCTTGTTTTTCTAAAGAAGTAAAACGACCTAAAACATATTTATCAGTTGGAATATTTTTATTTTTATCTATTCCTATTTTTAAACGTTTAAAGTTTTCAGTTTGAAGATTTAAAATAATATTTTTAATACCATTATGTCCTCCAGATGATCCTGTTTCTTTTAGTTTTATTTTAGCTATTTCCATATCTAAATCATCATGTATTACTAAGACATCTTTTGGATTAATTTTATAATAATTAACATATTTTATAACAACTGTACCTGATAAATTCATATATGATAAAGGTTTTAAAAATATTATTTCTTCTCCTTCTATTATAGTTTTAGCATATAAACCATTAAATTTTTCTTTAAAAGTAAGATTTAATTTTTTAGCTATACTATCTATATAAATAAAACCAATATTGTGTCTTGTATTTTCATATTCTAATCCTGGATTTCCTAGTCCAACAATTAATTTCATTTTTACCACCTTTTTATAAACATATTTTAGATATTCTATCTTGAAGCCAAATAGTCATTTCTTCATTTCCTATAAGAGCATTTTCATATATTTCTATTAAAGCTATCCTGATACAATAACATTTAATTAATTCTTGGTAATTTTTAATATTACCATATTCTTTTTCAAAATAAGCATATGATCTTTTCATACATAAAAGCCATGTACTCCAAAAGTAAGTATTAGCAATTTCATATAAAGGATCTCCATAACTTGCCATATCCCAGTCAATTACTCCAAGTATATTATCTGCTTCTACAAGTAAATTATTAGAACCAAAATCACCATGATATAATTTTCTTGTTTCATTTGTATATTTAATTAAATCTTTATATTTTTTAAATAATTTTTCTAATAAATCATTATCAACATATTTCTTTTCCTTAATTAAATTAAAATTATAATCAGAACTAAAAATATCTAATAAAAACTCTTTCCAAGTATTATAATTAGCATTTCCAGTTGTACTGTCAAATACTCCATAACCTGTAGTTTTTGAGATATCAACACTATTAATTGAATTTAAAACATTTACAACTTTAGCAAGTAAATTATTTATTAAAGAAGAACTAGCATCCTGAAAAGTTATACCATTTATTCTTTCACTTATACAATAATAATCATTATTAAAATTACCATACTCTATTATTCTAGGTATTTTAATTATATCACTTCTAAAATTATTATAGGCATATTCATCTTTTTTAAAACCTTCTAATTTTTCATTTATTCTAATAATATATTTTTGTTTTTGAAATTCATAAGCATATACTTGGGAATCCATTCCTACAGCAACTGGTTCTAACTTAATATTTTTTTTATATTTTTTATGAAGAAATCTTTCTATTTTCTCTTTTTTATATCTTGTCATTTTTCCTCCTCAAATAGTTTTAAAATTTCTTCTTTATAAGTTAGATCTTGATTATAAATATATAAATTATCTAATACTTTTAAACCTGGTTTACCATTTTTAGTAGCTTTTATTAAGAATAATCTAGATTCTTTTCCCTCAAAGGAATTAATAAATCTAATTTTCTTTGGTTCAAATTTATACTGTTTTAGTTTTTCTATTATTTCAATTAGTCTTTCTGTTCTATGAACCATGTAAAAAGAACCATTGGTTTTTAATAAATAATTAGACATTTTTAATAATTCATCTAAAGTTAAAGAACTTTCATGTCTAGCATTTTTCTTTGTTTCATTTTCATTTAAAAAACTTTTTTCTTCTATTTTAAAATAAGGAGGATTAACTGTTATTATATCAAATGTATCTCCTTTAAAGATATTATTTAAGTTTTTAACATCTTCATTTAAAATTGTTATTTGTTTATCTAAATTATTAATTTTTACAGATTTTAAAGCTAATTCATATATTTCTTTTTGTAGTTCTACTCCAATTATTTCATTTTTAGTTTTTTGGGATAAAATTAAAGGAATTGGAGCATTTCCTGTACATAAATCAAGAATTTTTTTATCTCTTAGGTTTATATCAACAAATTCAGGAAGTAAAACAGATTCTAAAGAAAATTTAAAGTAATCATCATCTTGATAAATTTTTAAATTTTTACCAACTAAGTCATTTAATACTTCCATTTATAAAAATACCTCATCTTGTATATGTTCTTCGTTTTCAATTTTGATTTTTCTTGTATAGATATCAACATCTATTACTTTATACTTTTCCTTATTATGAATATAGGTATCTCCTACACTTGGTAAACCTTTTCGAAGATTGGTATAAGTTTCATCTTCATAAGCAAGACAGCATAAAAGTCTTCCACATACACCATTTATTTTAGTTGGATTTAAAGCTAACATTTGATTTTTAGCCATGTTAATTGTAACACTATTTAAATCAGTTAAGAAACTATTACAACATAAAAACCTTCCACAAGGACCTAACCCACCTACACTTCTAGCTTTATC
>CADBSI010000112.1 GCA_902797275.1 uncultured Erysipelotrichaceae bacterium
ACTACTTATTTCATCAATTGGAGTGCCAACAATTAAATCATTAATTAATTTAACCGTATTTTTTATGTCCTCCAAACTCACATCATTAAGTCTTAAATCCTTATGCTCAACATATCCTTTATCTGTAACGATTAATACAACCATTTCTGTATTATTAATTGGCACTACACTAATTTCTTTTAATTTATTTTCATGACTTTTAGCATCTAAAACAATTGATGTATAGGAAGTCATATCTGAAATAAGTTCTAAACTCTTATTTAAAACATCATTAAGTTCTAGTTGACTATTATTAAATATTGTTTGAAGTTTAAAAACATCTTCACCATTTAACTCTTTTAGTTCCATTAAATTATCTACATAATAACGATAACCTTTTTCACTTGGAACTCTTCCTGATGATGTATGTGTTTTTTCAAGAAGACCAAAATTTTCAAGTTCAGCCATTTCGTTTCTTATTGTTGCGCTAGAACAATTAAGTCGATCACAAATTAATTTTGAGCCAACAGGTTTTGCAAGTTTTATATATTCCATGACTATTAACTTTAAGATATCTTCTTGTCTTTTAGTTAACATACTACCTCCTCTAGCACTCTATTTTTTCGATTGCTACCTACATTATATTATTATATTTAGCACTTGTCAATATATGAGTGCTAATTTTTTTATTTTTTTTATTTTTATATAATTAACATCATTTTACAACATATATTGACTATATTCTAAAAATCATATACAATTAAAACATAAGAAAATAAGGAGGTGAATTATGGATTATAATATTTCTTATGACGTAAATAAACTAGATGAACTAGTTCAAGATGCTAATAATTTTTATACAAATGTTAAAACAAAAAAAGAAAGCGTTAATCAATACATTAAAAATATTATTGCTAATTGGGAAGGCGAACAAGCAAATCTTGCTAAAAGTAATTTAGATTCTATAATTGAACAATTAAATTCAATTGAAGAAAAAGCTTTAAAAAGCGCTAATATGTTATCTGAAACTACTGAAAATTTTAAAAAAATTAAATATTAGGAGGAAATATGGAAAGAATCAATGACGTAATTGTTAGAGAAAATGTTGCAAATTGTGTTAACGTCGCCGAAGAATTAAAGCAATCTGCTCAAACTTTTAAAATAAAATTAGAAAATTTTTCTTCTGCATGGCAAAGTGCAAATGCCGCTAAAGTAAAAACAACTATTGATAATATAATAAATGATTTTGATATAATTATCAATAATTTAAATATAGTTAATAGTAGAATTGATAAAACTGCTAATGATATTCAAACAGTTAACCAATCAAGTTTAAATTAATATTACTATATATATTACTTATTATTACATTTTTTTCAAAAAAAATAGCCAATGTTTAATTTCATTGGTTATTTTAATACTTAATTAAAATATTTACATTAATTATATGGTCCACCGGTAAAATTTTTCATCTCAGGTATAACCTCGGTTATGTCTTCATAAACAGGAACCATTAATATACCTGGTATACCTACTTCTTTTCGATAAGTTCTTAAAATTAAACCAGAATCGTTAATTTTAGTATTATTATATTTATTAAGCCATGAATCAAAAATTTGTGATTTATTAATTATCGATTGTAAATTATTAGATGCCATAAATTCAATATCTAAAACTTGATTTTTATATTTTTCTAGATTTTGAATTGCTTCATCAAATAAATTTCCTTCACATCTTTTTAATTCATTTATTAAAGAATCAATATTAGCTATTAACTCATTTATTAAAGGAAAAGCCTTACCTTTATAAGTTTCACTTATAGTGTCTGCTATAGTACAATACATTTTTTTCATACTTCATCCTCACTATTTTTAATATAATTTCCAACATCAATCCAAGCTTCATCATCTGAATCATTAGATACACAAAAAGACGTATTACCATCTGAATCGGTATATGAATCATATATATTATAACTATTTGCTGATGCTTTTTCTTTATTTTTACTTTTTTTATATTTAATATAAAATGCTGTTCCTGCAGAAAGTAATAATACACCTAAAATACCAGTTATAGTTTTTTTATTAAAGAAACTTACTTTACTACCTGTTTTATCTATATTAAACGTATCTTTAACAACTATTGGTGAACTAATTAAATCAAAATTTAAATCATTTTGTTCTAAATAAATCCATTTGTCTTCTTCCTTACTTATTTTAATTGCAATTATATTACCTAAATCATCATATTTAAAATCATATATTTGATAGTTTCCATTTTCTAAAGAGCCAATTACTACCTTATCAGAATTAGATATAATTAAATTTTGATTATCATAAACTAAAAATCCTCTTTGTTTAAATTCTAAGAAATTACCAACTTCATTAGAATCAACATATACCCATTTATCTTGATCAAAACTTATTTTAACAGCAAGAATTTTACCATCTAATCCATATTTAATATCATAAACCAAATATTTTCCTGAATTAATATGATCAACTACTTTCATATCTTTATCATATACATCACTATCTAAAAACATATCTAAAACTCCAAGTTCTTTAGAAAATATAACTGTTGAATTATTTAAAGTATTAGAATTTACTAAAACCCATTTATCTGTTTTATCATCTATTTTAATTGCAATTAAATTATTGTTATCATCATATAAACAGTCATAAATTATATATTTACCATTCTCAAGAAAAACTTGATTATATTTTTCATAGTCTCCTTTTATAATACTTTCTTTAGTTAAAAAACCACTTATTATAAATAATTTTTCTTTTAATAAATCATTATAAATGTTATCATCTACATTATTAATTAAATTACTATTAATATTATTATCATTTATTATATCATTATTTAAATCATTAGTATTAGTGTTTATTATATCATTATTTAAATCATTATTAGTATCATTATTAACTAATGTTTCTTTTTTAAGATTATCATTTATACTATTAACATTAGAACTTGTTTCTTCCTGATCTTTTATTAAATCACTTGTTGAATTAGAAATTTTTTCTTTAGTACTTTTGGGAAAAGTATGTTCACTATATGAAATATCATAAATACTTTCTTTTTCTGTTTTTTTATTTAAATCATTAATTACAGTTGTTGCACCTAATGCAATGTTATCAATAATAGATGATTCTAAATTTAAATTTTGGGCATCAGCATTTTTTATATTATTTATCATATTTTCTATTCTATTTAAAATATCAATTAATTCTTTATTAAGAAAATTATAATTTTTACATTCACTAAACATTTCTTTAGGCTTATAATTATCTTTTTTAATATCTAAATTAGAATTAATATCATCAATTAATTTTTCTAAATTACTATAACCATAAGTATATCTAATATCATTTATTTTTTCTAATATTAAATTTGGATTAAGTGCTACTTTGATCTCGGTTGAGGTTAAATCACTAAATCGTCCCGCTCCTGCTCCTCTTGTTGCAAAACCACCTCCACCGCTTCTTTTTCTTTTAGCACCACCAAATTGACTATTTACTGAACTAACTGTATCAGAAATACCACTGTAGCCTATGCTACATAACTTTTCTTTTGAAATTTGTTGACCAATATTACCGTTATTGTATTCATATATTTCATAAATTCCCTCATCGTTTTTTTTAAATAAAATTTGGGTACCTTTATCTAGACCAAGACCGCCAACAATTTCATCCAAATCAGATGCTGTAGTTCTAAAAGAAAAGGGATTTAACTTATATAGTGTATTAAATAAGCTATTATCATTAGTTAATAAAATTTCATCATTTGCCTTAGAAATTAAAGCCTCCGTCAACTCTCCAGTATTAAATACTTTCATCATACGCAATTCTCACACACCTTTCTATTAATTAAATATAAGCTCTAATATAATCTTATATGTTTTTTAGATAATTGTCAATGGAATAAAAGAAAGATAGGACTAAGTCCTACCTAACTACACTAAAATCAATTTGGTTCCATTTAAAATAGCAGCATCTTTCATATTTAA
>CADBSI010000113.1 GCA_902797275.1 uncultured Erysipelotrichaceae bacterium
TAACACGTTCAGCCCCATTAATAATAAATGTTCCACTGTCTGTCATAACAGGCATATCACCTAAAAATATTTCTTGTTCTTTAACCTCACCTGTTTCATGGTTAAATAACCTTACATCAACTTTTAAAGGTTGAGAATAAGTTGTTTCTCTGTCTTTACTTTCCTTAATTGAATATCTTGGTTCATCAAAATGATAATCACCAAACTCAAGTGATAAAGTACCAGAAAAATTTTCAACTGGAAATAAGTCATCAAATACTTCTTTTATACCAGTATCAATAAACCATCTGTAACTCTTCTTTTGAATTTCCAATAAGTCTTTTAATTCATAAGTATTTTTAATCCTAGAAAAGGATCTTCTTTGACGATAATCGCCACAATTAATAAGCTTATAAGCCATTAAAATTCACCCCTATACACTAATTTTTTTCTTAACATATTTAAATTTCTAATACGTCGCCAATTTATATTAATAACATAATTTCCTTCAATAGTCAACAACATTTTAAAGAAATTATGTAAAAACCTTTACTTTTTTCCAAAACGTTTACATTATAATATTCACTCATATCTTTTATAAAAGATTTAGCACCTTGTTCTTTTCTAATTACTAAGTAAATAACCCCATTTTCATTTAAATAATTTTTACTATCTATCATAAGTTCATATAACTTAGTTTTACCAACTCTAATAGGTGGATTAGTAATAATGTAATCAAATTTATCTGACACATTTAAATAACCATCACTATTAATTACTAAACAATCACACTTATTATCACTAACATTCATTTTACTTAGATGAACTGCTCTTTTATTAACATCTACCATTGTAACCTTAGTATTCTTTAATTTAGAAATAACTACTCCAATTGCACCATAACCACATCCAAGATCTAATACTTTACCTTTAATATCTAAATTTAAAACTGTTGTAAGAAGTAAATAAGTCCCATAATCAAGTTCACCTTTAGAAAATACTCCATTATCAGTTTTAAAAACAAAATCTTGATTTAAAAAATTAATTTTAAATTCTCTTATTTCACTTTTTAAATTATCATCATTTACAAAATAATGTCCCATATTCACCTTCAAAAAAGTAAAAAGAAGCAACTAATATAATTAAAATATAGTTACTCCTTTCTTAATTCGTTATTTTACAATAAAATATTTTTAATTGCAAGTAATTTTAAACAAAATCAATTAATTCAATATTATTAACATCATAATTTAAAGATTTAACAATAGAATCTGTCTCATATTCATCAAATGAAGTTTTTATTTCATCAAAAGTTTTAAAAAATAATCCTACTTGATACATAAAAATTTCTTTAATAGTACTTCTTTCAATACCAATACTAAGTAAATATTCAATAATACTTTCTACATTCTCTTTATTAATAATAATGTTTTCTACAATATAATCATAATTATAGTTTTTAATATCAATTATATCTTGATCTGTATAACCTAATTGTTTTAAAAAATCCATTTTAATTACCTCCTTCTACTAATTTAGTAATTAAAGTTTCAATACTTTTATATTCATCTTTAGTAATTACACTTTGATATGTTAAAGCAATTA
This sequence comes from uncultured Erysipelotrichaceae bacterium, assembly GCA_902797275.1. Taxonomy (GTDB): domain Bacteria; phylum Bacillota_I; class Bacilli_A; order RF39; family UBA660; genus RUG591. The sequence goes on from CADBSI010000113.1 coordinate 1,585, forward strand.
TTAAAGCATAAACACCTAAAACATTTCTTGTTTTTAAATAGTTATAAACACGAATAGTTTTAATTCTTGAAAAATATAAATTATTAATTTTATATCTTAAATCATTTATTTTATAAACGTTATCCAATTTTTCCAAATATTCATCTATTTCTAAGTTAAAATCAGTGCTATTTTTAATATCTAATAATAAATTAGTCATTTCACTTCGATCAATAAATTCATATTCATAATTAAAATATAAATTTTTATATTCTTCTGGTAAAACTAAAATATCTACCTTTGGATTAGCAACTTCCCCTGCTAATATTCCTGGTTTACTACCAAATATTCTTAAATTATTATCCGTTGAATAACGTAGTTTTAATAAAGTATCACGAGAAATCATATTTAATTTATATGGATATTTTTTAATATAATCCGAACCATCAAATACTTGTTCTTTACCAAGGAAAGCCTTTTCATGACCAATTGCTTCTATATAATAATCTAAATTAGTAATTAAATTAACATTACATAGTAAATATTTAACATTATCATTATTAAGTTCTAATTCATATTTTTTAACTATTTCATAATTTCTTTTTAAAATATCAGTATTAATTATTAATAATTCACGATAATTATCAAATAAATTTATTAAATTAATATTATGTTCTTTGTAAAAAGAAATATCATCTATAAAAGTATTTAATAATTTATTTTTCATAAATACACTTGGTAATGTTTTTAAAATAACCTCAACAATATTTTTTAAATTGTCATTTTTACCACTTAAATCATTTTGAATTATTTCTAAACATTTTTTTAAGTTATTTAAATCTAAATTAGTAATATTTTCCATAACATCATGATATTCATTAAATGTATCTAATAATTGATAACTATTAAGTAAAGTTTTAATATTTTCTAATTTGTTTACATTTTCTTCTACTTGATTAGTTAAACTTCCAACTACATCACTTTCTTGATTAAGTGATTCTTCTTTGGATTCAGATAAATTTTCCATTTGAGTATTTTCTAAATTATCAAAATCCTCCATACCTTCTTGTTTTTCTTCTATTTGATTAGATTGAATTGAATTATCAACATTTTCTAAAGGATTTAAACTTTCTTCTACTTGATCAACTTGATTGTTTAAAGTTTCGGAACGAGTATCATTTTTTAACTCATTTAAATTATTAAAATTAAACATTTCTTCAGCTAAAATATTTCTAGTTTCAATATCTTGTTCTTCATTAAATTTTTTTTCAGCATCAACTTTTAATTCTTCATTTGGCAAATCAAAAGTTTGAATTGGTCCTGCAACAACATTATCATCTAACTTATTATCTTCGATTTTAGATGATTCTAACTCATTACTTTCTTTTTCATCTTCTACAGTTATTTCATCTAACTCTTTTATTCTTTCATCAATTTTTTTAATTATTTCTTCTAAATCTAAATTATCATTAATTTTATTTTCTTCAACCTTATTATTTATTTCAGATACTTTTGGTAATTTAAAATCATCTTCGGTAAAGAATTCAGGCTCTTTAAGCTCAGAAACTTTAACCTCATCAAAGTCATAAGAATCATCTTTGTTTTCTTTAGAATTATTATTACTTTTATAAATATCTCGATTATACTTTAAAATATAGGCAAATATATCTATTTTTTCTTCCATTGTAATACTTGAAAAATCAAGAGCATCTATAACTTCTTCTATTTCAGTTAAATATTTATTTTCTTTTAAATTAGCAATAATTTCTTTATATGTATTTAAAGATAATTCTAATTTTTCCATATCTGTTTCAGGTAATTTTTCTTTATTACTTAAAAGATCTTTAATGATATTTTTTAATTCTTCTTTTTTAGTTTTCATTAATTCAATTAATTCTAAAATAGCATTTGTTTGCTCAGTTGTTAATTCAAGACTTATTCCATCTCTAATACCTTTAATGATATACATTATACCTTGATAATTACAAGTTTTATTTTCAAATATTTCTTTGCCTTTTGGATCAATCATTTCTAAAATTTTCTTGAAATCATCAATTAAAATTTTATCAAATTCCAAAACATCATTATCATTAAATACATTTAACTCCTCACTAATGTATTCTAAATCATCTTGATTTCTTGATAATTCATTATTTAAATAATTTAAATTATCGATATTCTTTTCTATAGCCTCTATCTTTATTTCTAATAAATTAATTAATTTATCTTGCATTTTATCCCTCCATATTCAAAGTATCTAAATCAATGGTTAAAATCAGATCTTCAACTTTTATATTCTTTAATAATAAATCTCTATCATTAATATTTTTAAACTTATCTATATTTTTTAACATCTTATTCACATAATCAATATTTTTTTCAATATAATTTAAAGGATTATCAGATGTAGCGCCTAAAACTAAAACTACACCATTATCTAAAAATGTATATATTGTTTTTACAATAAACTCATTTTTTAAATAGAAAAACTTATCTTGAACTTTAAAATCAGGTAATACTAATTCTTCATTTATTTCTATATCTAAAAGATTTTTATATACACAACTTTTATATTTAGTTAAACAATTATCAAGATATTCTTGAATTAATAAACCATTATTTTTTCTTACAAATATTATTTTTTTATAATAAATATCATTATATCTTTTACCTTGATATTCTATTTGCTTAATAAATTCTTCTATTTCTAAGTATTCTTTATAACAAAGTGATAATTTATCATACTCATGATTTTCATACAAATAAGAAAGTTTTGTTATTATATATTTTCTTTTCAAAAATAAATTATCTTTATTTTCTTTAAAAAGTATTTTATTATCAACTTCTAATTCTTTTTTATTTAATAAACCTATGTCTATTTCTTTTTTAAATTCGGTAAGAAGATTAGTAATATCAGATAAATATATATTTACATCTAATAAAATATCATTAGTTAAAGTAAATTCTTTAACATTAAACTTAGCTATCATAATTAATATTTTATACTTATCTTCAAGACTTATATTAACAAATTGTAAAAACATTAAAAATTCTTCTATATCTAATATTAGAAAATTATTTTTCTTAAACAATAAATAATACTTATTTAAAAGTTCTAGTTTTTTTAGTTCTTCTTCTAAAACATCATATTTTAATTTAGTCTTTAAATATAAATCATTAAAATAAGTAAATAGTTTTTCCATATAAATAACAGCTGATTTATATTGAGGTAATTCTAATAAATTCTCGTTTCTATTTTTTAATAAATATTTAGAGCTTAAAAACATATCTTTGCTATTATTACCTAATTTATCTAGACATTCAATAATAAAATCTTGATCATAGAAATTTATAACATCATAATAAGATTTTTCTCCAGAATCAATTAAATCTTTTAATATGTTATAATTATTTTTTAAAGATAACATTTCTTCTCTTTTATCTTGAATATCTAATATTTTTGGTTCTATATAGGTTAATAATTTAGTTAAACTATCATTCACTAGACACCACTATCCCTTATTATAAGATAATTTTAACATAAAGTTTTTCTTTAAGCAACCAGTTTTTTATTATTTTAGACGATATTTTTAAAATTTTACATATATTATATAGGAGGAAATATGCCTATTATTAAATATACAGATAAAGAACTTGATTTATTAGCTAGACTTATGCGAGCTGAAGCAGTTGGTGAGGGAAATCTTGGTATGCTTATGGTTGGTAATGTAATTGTAAATAGAGCTTTAGCATCTTGTTTAACTTTTAAAAATATAAAATCTATTTATGATGCTGTTTATCAGTCTCCTGGAGGGTTTGCTGGAGTTAAAAGTGATTTGTTTTTTTCAAGTGCAACAGCTAATGAAAAAAAGTTAGCTAAAAGAATATTAGATGGCGAAAATTATTTTCCAGCAACTGATGCTTTATGGTTTTATGCTCCAAGTGGTGATAGTCCATGTGTTGCAAAATGGTATAATCAAAAATTAAGTGGAAGATATAAAAGTCATTGTTTCTATGTTCCTAATAAAGGAGTATGTCCTGAACTATATTAAAAGAGAAAAGGTCTAATTCTTTTCTCTTTCGTTTTTCTTATTATAAGTATCAAATGATTTTAAAACATCAATTGGTAAAGCAAAAATAATTGTATTTGATTGATCACTACTTAAATCATTAATAGTTTCAAGTGTTCTTAAATGAACAGCAACTGGATTTTCATTTAATTTATTAGCAGCTATAGCAAGGTTATTACTTGCTTCAATTTCTCCAACTGATTTAGTAATTACAGCTTGTTTTTCTCTTTCAGCTTCAGCAACTCTTGCAATTACTCTTTTCATCTCTTCTGGCAAAGATACATCTTTAAGTTCAACATTTTCTACCTTTATGCCCCAAGGATCAGTTGCTTTATCAATTATTTCACATATCTTTTGACTTATTTTTTCTCTTTCACTTAAAAGTTCATCTAAGCTAACTTCTCCTACTGCATTACGCATAGTTGTTTGAGCAAGTTGACTAACAGCATAATAAAAGTTTTCAACTTCAAGAATTGCCATACTAGCATCAAATATTTTATAGTAAACAACTGCATTTATTCTTATAGAAACATTATCTCTTGTAATAGCATCTTGTTCAGGTACATCAACAACTTTTGTTCTAATATCAATCTTTTTATAAGACTGAATTATTGGTAATACTATTTTCCAACCAGGTGTTAAAGTTTTCTTGTATTTACCAAAAGAAAACAAAACTCCCCTTTCATATTCATCAATTTGTTTAATTGATGCAAGTAAAATTACTAAAATTATTCCAATAATAACGTATAACATAAATACTCCTTTCATATTAATAATAACATATTTTTTAGAAAAAATATATGAATAAATAAAAAGAAATATAACAATATAATAGTATGATAACAAATTATAAAATAAATAAAAATGAAATGATAATTAATTTTAATTTAAAAAATTTTAAAAGTTTTAAATCTTTTTATCTACCTATAACCGAATTATTAAATAAAAATAAAGTTAAATTCTATGGTAATAAAATAATTATTTATTTAAATGGTATATACCTTGGTAATTTTTATATTAGTAAGTTTTATTTAAAAAAATTATATATAGGTAATCACTTAACTAAATTAGATAGTTCTAATAATTATTTTGTTTTTAATAAAATATTAGAAATTAATAATAATGTTTTAACAATTTCAAATATTTATTAAAAAATAATTAATGTTTAAAACATTAACTATTTCATATTACTAACTGCTTTTATATCAATTGATTTAGCTACATTTAATAATTCTTCTTTATTCATTACATCAGATACTATGTAATATTCAATTCCATTACTAGTCCAATTTAGAGAGTTATCAGTAATAGCACCTATTGTATCATTGATAAATGATGGTTCACCATAAGTAGGAATAATTGTTAATTCATCTAAAACATCAACGGTTTCTTCTACTAAAGTAAATGATTTATCACCCGTAAAAGTTAAAATTACACGTTCACCATCGGTTTTACTAACTTTTTCTTGACCTTCTAAAACTGTTCCTGTTGGTAAATACAAAGGATAAACTATATCATCAAGTGTTGCTGTTTTACTAGTTTTATTATCATCAGTTGTATTTTTATTATCTTCTTTATTATCAGTCGTTTTGTTATCATCAGTTGTTTTATTATCTGTTTTATCATTTTCTTTTTGATTATCAGCATTTGGCTTAGTATTAATTATACTATTTACTTCAAAATAAGCCTCATCAAATGTTGGATCATAATCAACACTTGTAATTACAAAAGTCATTTCAGCTTCATCTTTATCATTTAATACTTCTACTTTTTGAATAGTTAAATCATTTGTAACTGTTACTTTTTGTTTTACAAGAGCATTATTGTTAGGATAATTAACTTTACTAGTAAAGATATATTTGTCATCACTAACTTGTTTTTCCATTTTTTGATCATTATTTAAATCATCAATTACAGATTTTAATAAATATATTTGTGAATTGTTATGTGGCCAATCACTTTGAAATTTAAAACTTTTATTCAAGCTTGGTGTTAGAACAAATACTCCATCATCATTTCTTAAAATTACTTGTTCATGATTATTAGATGTATTAACTAAGGTTACCTTGAACTTATCTTCTTTCATATAATTAACTTTAACATTATAAGTATGTTTATCTTTATTATTTTTAATTTCTAAATTACCATTTAAAGTATAACTATTTAATTTATTTATTTTATTAGTTAAATCTTTGAAAACAGTATTTTCATTACTTTTACCACAACCAGTTAAAATAAATATACTAATTAATGTTATAAAAATAAATATTTTTTTCATTTAAAACCCCTTTTTCTTTCTTTTCAATTAATTATATTTATCTTTATTATAAATATTCATGTATAAAATAATTTTTTTTGAACATATTATTTAATGATAGGAGGAGTCATGCAAATATTACAAAAAATAGCTTTAGTATTTACAATAATTGGAGCTATAAATTGGGGATTAATTGGTATATTTGATTTTAATTTAGTTGCTAGTATTTTTGGTGATGGTAGTGCTTTATCTAGAATTATATATGCCATTGTAGGTATTTGTGGTCTTATTAATATAGGACTATTGTTTACAGAATATAAAGATATAAAATAAAAAAGTACCAAATTGGCACTTTTTATTTTTTATACTAAAAGTATAATTGTAAATATAATAAATGATACTAGTAATAACTCTCCAAAGAAAGCAATAATTCCTTTAAACCATTTAGTATAATTAACTTTTAAATAACTAATTACAGCAAGTAAAACTATACTAGTTGGAGCAATTAACATACTTAATCCTTGCATCCCTTGAGTTATAAATCCTATTAATGCATAAACACTTGTATCTTCTACAATACTTCCTACATAAGGTAAAACTGAAGTTGCAATATAATAAGGTTCCATTTTAAAGATACTAGTGATAAACATTGAAATAGAAAGTGTAACACTATTAAATCCATCTGTTATTGTTAATAATGGTTTTAAAATAGTAAGTAAGAATGGATGATTTGTTGTTACTACTACACTAACATAAGCAAGTACAACTAGTAAAGCTGGCATTATAAAACCTTTAGCACCTTCTTTATAATCATCTAAAATATCATCGACTTTAATACGATAAATAATAGATAAAACAATAGTAGCAAGAAGCATTAAACAAGTAAATTCAACACTTGTCCAATTACCAAGACTAGCTTTTTCTAAAGATGATCCTAAAATTCTTGCAAATATTGGCCATCCATTTATCTTAACATTCATAACACTTTGATGGAATTTTTCAAATACATCTACACCAAAAGCATTACTAAAGTTAAGAGAACCAATAATCATCATAACTAAAATTAAATCAAAAATGATTATACCAGGTATACTTGATTTAACTTTACCTTTTTTAGTTTTAACTTCTACTTTACTTGCAATTAAATCCTTAGCTTCTTCTTTTAACTCAGGATTTTCATTTAGTTTTTTAATACGACGACTAATATTAAATACTAGTAAAGCAATTCCAAGTACAATAAGAGCAATCTTATAGATAATTAATTCATTATAATTATAACTTAAATTACTAATATAAGTACCAACAATAGCATTTGAATATAAATTACCAACTGTTCCAATGGCAATAGAACCAATTAAAGTCATACCAACAACTATCTTATCATATCCCATTAATAATATAATAGAAGTTAAAAGTGGTAAAACAAAAATCAATTCATAGCTAAATCCACAAAATGCTGTAATTACTGATAAAAGAGTTATAACTGTTCCAAAAAAGATAAGTTCTTTTCCTTTAAATAATTTAACTATTTTATCAACAACCTTACGGTAAACACCAGTTTTTTCGAATATTTTGTAAAATACTCCAACAACTAATAAATAAACTGCTGTAGAACCAAAATAATATAAAGTTAAAGTAAAATAACTAAATATATCAAATAATCCAACAGGCATTCTACTATCAGTTATCAAACCACCATTGTAATAACTAATTGGAAATATCCAAGTTAAAACACATGTTAGTAAAATTGTAATCAATAGTACCTTTAAAGTATTATTTTTTTTCATATTTTCCTCCCATATCATTATATAACACATGTTTTTAAATAATCAAGTCATTTCACAATAATTTCACATTAGTAAATGTTTAGCAATATTAAACTATTTCTTATCTTGAGAATAGACATATCTTTGAAATAGATATTTTATATTTTTTATTTTTAATATAAAAAAACTAATTAGTCTTGAAAACTAAAAAGTTTTTATAATTTTAATTTAATATAAATAATTGAATATACATATTAAATAGATAATAACAATTAATTATTAAGTTCTTTTTCTAATTCAGAAGTTGTAATACTAGGACTAAATACTCTTGTTTTAATAAAGTTAATATTTGGATAAAGTTTAGTAAGTTCAAGATAAGTATTATCTAGATTAGATCCTCCTGAAGTTGCAAATAGATATACTTTTTTATTTGTAAAATCATAGCTTTCTAGAAACGTATTAATAATTCTTGGAGCTGTGTACCACCAGATAGGAAACCCTAAGTAAATTGTTTCATAATCAGCAATATTAATTTTATTTTTAATATCTGGTCTTGCACTAGCATTTTTCATTTCAATAGAACTTCTACTATTCTCGTTTTCCCAGTTTAAATCAGCATCTGTATAAGGTATACTTGGTTCTATTTCAAATATATCTCCCTTTAATATTTCTTTTAATTTTAAAGCAACATTTCTAGTATTAGAACTACAAGAAAAATAAGTAATCAATGTTTTATTCATAAATTTTTCCTCCATATATTATTAATATATCACATTTTTAAAATATTTTACTAAGTAATTTCATATTATTTAGTAAAGGAAAAATAAAGTTAAAATTTTACTTAACTTTTTATAAAAAATATGATATCCTTTAGTTAAGGAGGAGTAATATGTACGAATATGATTATATGATGGGAAGTAGTAGTCCTAGCCTATTTAATGGATTAGGTGTTTGGGGTATTATTGCTATCGTTGCTGCTATAATTGGTGGAATTTGTTTATATTTTACTGTTTTTAGTGATAAAAACAAAGGTGCTTACACTGGTTTCATGGCTAAATTATATGACTTTGTTAAATTTAAAAAAATGTTTATTACTTCATTTTTAAAAGTATTATACATTATTTTAACAATTTATATAACTTTAGCATCATTTGGTTTAATCGGAACAAGTTTCTTAGCATTTATTTTAACATTAGTACTTGGTAATATTATAGTAAGAGTAATATTTGAATTTTCACTTATTATGTTAGGTATTTACGAGAATACTACAGAAATTGCTAAAAATACAAAAAAATAAAAAATCACGTCAAGTGATTTTTTTATTTATAAATCAATAATGATTATATAATTACCATGTTATTTAATAATATTAATTAAATCTAATACTTTAAAATAAATAGTTATAATTTATAAACATAAACAACTATATATTTCTTGTTTATTCATGTAATTCCTTTTATGCATTATATAAATTACAACATACATGTTGCTTGAAACATGCATATATATTATTTTTAATAATTTTACATTTTTTAAGCAAATTCAGTTAAATTAAATTTTTCATTTTATTTTTACATTTTGAAAGGTGCAAACAAATTCTCACCCACACCCTTATTTTTTATAAAGTATTAATAATTTATTTACCACAGCAATTCTTATATTTCTTACCACTGCCACAGCTCCCTTTTTGAGCATATTATCACTATATTTGGTACATATAGTATTATGGCTTTTAGCCTTATTTTATGGGCATTTAGTACATA
>CADBSI010000114.1 GCA_902797275.1 uncultured Erysipelotrichaceae bacterium
TAAAGAAAATAAAAAAGTTTTAATGGTAGCAGGCGATACTTTTAGAGCTGGAGCAACTGAGCAACTTTTAGAATGGAGCAAAAGAGTAGGTTGTTTATTTGTAAGTGGGAAAGAGGGATCAGATCCTTCAAGTGTAATCTATGATGGCGTTAGTAAAGCAAAGAAAGAAAATGTTGATGTTATATTAATAGATACAGCAGGACGATTACAAAATAAAGTTAATCTAATGAAAGAACTTGAAAAAATGAATAAAGTAATTAATTCTTTAATACCAAATGCACCTCATGAGACTTTATTAGTAATAGATGCAACAACTGGTCAAAATGGTATAAGCCAAGCTAAATCATTTAAAGAAATCACTAACATAACAGGTATTGTTTTATCAAAATTAGATGGAACAGCTAAAGGTGGTATTGTTCTTGCTATTAAAGAAGAACTTGATATTCCTGTTAAATACATAGGTCTAGGGGAAGGCATAAATGATTTAGAAACATTTGATATTGAAAAATATATTTATGGTTTATTTAAGGATATGATGTAGATGGAAAAACTAATTTATTTAAATAACTTATATGATTTATATGGAAGTTTATTAACAAGTAAACAACAAACTTACTTTGAAGAATATTATTTTAATAATTTATCTTATGGTGAAATAAGTGAAAAATATGAAATAAGTAGAAATGCTTGTTTTAAACAATTAAAAATAATAGAAGAAAAACTTTATTTCTTTGAAGAAAAATTAAAATTATACTACAAAAAAGAAAAAATAAATGCTATAATTGATATGATTAATGATAAGAAAATAAAAAAAGAATTAGAAGATTTATTTTAGAATAAAGAGGAGGAAATATGTTTGAAGGGATTTCTTATATAAGTGATCATGGAGCTCATGTTAAAGTAAAAGCAGGTAGTATTAAGACCAATATGATTAATCAACATTTAGTTTTTGTTGATAATAATAGACAAGTTGTATCAGAGGTTGAATATGTTCATGATGATACCATTGAAACAAGATTTATTGGCGAAATTATAAATGGTAAATTTCAAGGAGGAATAATTGCTAAACCTAGTATTTCTGCAAGTATTCGTTTACTAGAAGAAAATGAAATGGTTATGATAACAGGAACTAATGAATATGGTAATATGACAATTGGTAATTCACCTTTTTATAATAATAAACCAGTTTATATGAGTATTAATAATTTATTTAGTAATCACTTAACCATTTTAGGTAATAGTGGATCAGGTAAAAGTTATGGAACAACTAAATTACTTCAAACTTTATTTAAAACACCTAATTTTTATCCTTATAAAGCAACTCTTGTAATATTTGATAATAATGGAGAATATATAAATGCTTTTAGTAATCTAAATGAAATTAATCCTAATTATCATTTTAAAGTAATTACAACTAGTAATATGAATAACTATGAAAAACTAAGAATACCAACATGGCTTTTAAATATAGATGACTTAGCCCTTCTTTTAAGACTTGAACATGTTAGTCAATTAACTCTTATTGAAAGAATGATAAAACTTGCCAGAATTTTTTCTTTAAGTGATGATATTAGTTATCGTTATAAAAATCATATAATTGCTAAAGCTATGTTATCAATTTTCTATTCTAATAAATTACCAAATACTAAAAGAAATGATATATTTGATATTTTTAATACTTGTACAACTAATGAATTTAATATGGAAGCAACAGTTCAAGGAGCAGGTTATACAAGAAAATTTAGAGAATGCTTCAATGTTGATTCTCAAGGTAATTTTACCGAAAGTATTTTAGTATCCCAATATATTGCATCATTTGTTGATCCAAGTCTTGATAACTATGAACCAACAACTTACAATATGTATAATTTAGAAGACTTAGAAAAAGCTTTAAACTTTACTTTAATAAGTGAAAACTGGTTAAATAATGATACTACTTATGGAGATAGTATAGCTGTTAAAGTTAAATTACATTCTTTAATTATAAGTGAAAATAGAAAATTCTTTGAATATGATAGTTTTATAGGTGTTGAACAATTCTTATCTAGTTTAGTTATTCAAAATGGACAAAAATATCAAATTTTAAATATTAATTTAGAAGATATAGATGATAGTATTGCTAAAGTAATTACTAAAATATTCTCAAGAATAATATTTGAATACACTAAAGCTTTACAAAATAGAGCAACAATTCCTTTTAATTTAGTTGTTGAAGAAGCTCATCGTTATATAAAAAGTGGTGAAGATATTGATTTAATTGGTTATAATATCTTTGATAGAATTGCTAAAGAAGGAAGAAAATATGGTATTTTATTAACCCTTATTTCCCAAAGACCAGTTGAATTATCAGAAACCGTAATGTCTCAATGTGCTAACTTCTTAATATTTAAAACAACCCATCCACGAGATATTGAATATATTGGTAAAATGGTTCCTAATATAACAGAAGAAATTGTTGAAAAGCAAAAAGCTTTACAACCAGGTTATTGCTTATGCTTTGGCTCAGCTTTTAAAGTACCTTTAATTATTAAAGTAGATTTACCAAATCCAGTACCTGCTAGTGCTAACTGTGATGTTTTAAAAACATGGACAATTAACCAAGGTTAGGTGAGTTATGACTAAAGAAGAAAATAAAAAAGTATTAAAAAAAAATTCAGGCTGGTTCTTATATAAATTTATAGCAAGTTTATTAATAAGAGCCTTTCTTTTAGTAATACCAATTTATTATAGTTATTTAATAGATGAATTAACAAAAGGTAATTTTAATGCTAGTATTCATATGTTAATAATGTTCTTTGTTTTTACTATGTTATATCGTTTTTTAGAAATAATTAATCAAATTAGTTATTACAAATTATATTCTAATTTATATAAAACTTATTTAGATTTAGGTTTTACCAAAACTATTAATAATTCTTTATATAGCTTATCTCGTTTTAGTTTATCGGAATATAGTAATATAATGAGTGAAGACTTTGAAACTTTAAGTGATTACTATGCAACTTTAGTAATGCGAATAGTAGAAATTATAGAAGCTATCTATATTGTTATTTATTTCTTTACTATAAATATAATAATTGGTTATATAACTTTATTTGTAGCTTTACTAGTTTTATTTATACTTTTATACTATAATCCTAAAATAGCTAAGACCAATAATCAAAGAAAAATAAGACATGATAAAAGAATTAGTTTATTTCAAGAGTTATTATTATCAGTTAAAGAAATAAAAGGTTTTAGTATCTTTGAAATAGTTAGAAATAGAACTAATGAAACAGTTTCAGATTATGTTAAATGGAATAATAAATTAAATATAGATAAATATAGTTTAAAACAAATATCTTTAGGAATTATTGATATATTTCAAGTAATAGCTTTATTTATTGGAATTAAAATGATTATGAATGGTAATATGACAATTGGAGTTTTAACTATTATTTATAGTTATTATGCTAAACTAAGTAATTTATTCTTATCAATTATTACTCTTTTTGAAAGTAGAATAAATGTTTTAGTAGCAAGATCTAGAATTCATAAGTTATTTCAATATGCAATTAGTAATTATTCTAAAGATAATGTTGTTAATGATTTACAAGGAAAAATAACTTTTCAAAATGTTTTATATGGTAATAAACAAGATCCTATATTAAATGATGTTAGCTTTATAATAGATGCTAATACTTATAATGTTATAACAGGAGTATCAGGATCAGGTAAAACCGGTATTTTAGATTTATTATTAAGATACAATAGACAACATGAAGGAATAATTAAAATAGATGATAAAGATATTAGTACTTTTGATAATAAAGAATTAGCTAAAATCATAAGTGCTGTAAGAAAAAGTCCAACTTTCTTTAATATAAGTATAAGAGATAATTTAAGTATCTTTGATTCAAACTTTGAAAACATTGTTTACTTTTGTAAATTATTTAATATTCATGATTATATAATGGGACTAGAAAATGGGTATGATACAGTTTTATTAACTGATGCTTCTAATATTAACAGTGATGTAAAATATATACTTGCTATTATAAAAGTACTTTTAAAAAGACCTAAAATCATGTTATTTGATGAAGTATTTGATTTTTTAAGTAAAGATTTATCTGAAAAAATCTTAGAAGAAATTAAAAAATTAAAAGGTGAGAACACTATTATAATTATAAGTAAAAATAAAAATATTATAAAAGATGATATAGTAGATCAAGTAATAGTTTTAGAAAATAATAAAATACTTGCAACAGGTTTACATCAAGAATTATTAAAGAACCATGAGTATAAAAAAATATTTAATCGATTATAAATACTTGAAAATTAAAAAAAACATGATATAATCCTATTATAATAGGAGGTTTGATATGAATAATAAGAAGGTAGTAATAATAACAAGTATAATATTAGCAGTTGTAGTATTAACACTTGGAATAACTTATTCAATATTTAGTTTAAGCAAAGTAAGTAAAAATTCAAACCTAGTAGTAGGTGACATCTATATGCATTATAATGAAACAAATGAACTTAAAATAGAAAATGCCATGCCAAGTGATACTTATGATAAAACAAAGTATTTTGAGTTTACAATCGATGGAAAGAATACTTATACTGAAAAAGATATTTGGTATGAGATAGTCTTAACTAAAGGAGATAATCAAACAGGAAAAACGAGAATAAAAGATAATTTGTTAAAATTTAGATTAACAATCATCAATAATGGTATTGAAACCGAATTGTTAAATAACAAAAGTTATAGTAATCTAACAAATAAAAGAATATATGTTGATACAATTAGTAAAAATACGACAACCGAAATAACAAGAACATATAGACTTTATATGTGGGTATCAAATGATACTAAAATAGGTAATGTTAATCAAGATTATACAATAGATGAATGGAAAGATATATTTGCAAGTATTAAAGTAAATGTAACAGGAGATTTTGAAGAAAAACAAGTAGCAATTGATTTAACAAAACAAGTAGTATCATCAGGTGATGGATTAGTAGCAGTTAATACAGATGGTGCAAGAGCAAGTGAAGGTGATACCATAAGAGAATACAGGTATTCTGGAACAAGTGCAAATATAACTAACAACTACGTTTCATTTAATAATGAACTATGGAGAATAGTAGGATTATTCACAGAAACTACAGGTGATGGCAAAGAAGAACAATTAATAAAAATAGTAAAAAATGATAATTTAACAAATCTACCAACAAGTTTTAAAGCATCAAACACTTATCAAGGAACAACAACGGAAACAACTTATACATTTGGTAATGATGCCGGAACA
>CADBSI010000115.1 GCA_902797275.1 uncultured Erysipelotrichaceae bacterium
AAGTTTTAATAATTTAGAAAATAAAAGAATATATGTTAATACTATAAATAAAAATACTACAAGTGTAGTAGTACATACTTATAGACTTTATATGTGGGTATCAAATAAAACTAAAATAGGTAATACTAAAGATGTAGATTATGATACTAATACTTGGAATAATCAAGTATATGGTAGTATTAAAATAAATGTATTGGGAGACTTTGAAGAGAAGACAATAACAACTGATGAAACTTGTTTTACATATCAAGAAATAGATGGAGGAATCGAAATAACTGATTATGATGCAACATGTGGAACTGATGTAGTTATACCAGATACTATTAATAATTTAGATGTTATAAGTATAACTGGTGCTGAAGAAAGAATAGGAGATATAGTAATACCAACCGGAGGATTTTCAAGAAAAGGAATAACATCTGCTATTTTACCTAAAAAACTTACCAAAATAGGTAAAAATGCTTTTAATACAAATAAATTAGAAAGTATAGAAATACCTGATAGTGTAATTTCAATTGGTCAATCTGCTTTTTTTGCTAATAAAATAACCAATATTGTAATACCAGATAGCACAATTTCTATAGGTATGTTTGCTTTTAATAGCAATGAGGCAGAAACATTAATACTTGGTAATAGTTTAACAACTATAGGCGATGGAGCTTTTAAACGAAATAAACTAACAAGTCTTGTTTTTCCAAATTCGATAACATCAATAGGAAACAGTGCTTTCATAGAAAATTTATTAACTAATGTTGAAATACCAAATAGTGTAAATTCAATAGGTAATTATGCTTTTTCAAATAATCAATTAACAAATATTGTAATACCTGATAGTGTAATTTCAATAGGTGATTCTGCTTTTTCTAAAGAAGATACTAGTAATCCTAATTTAGTTAAAATAACAATTAATAAAACTTGTTCAGATATTAAGAATATTCAAGCTTCTAGTACTGATTCTACTAAATATTACCCATGGTTATCTAGTGTTAAGCCTTATACAGCTACAGGTGTAACTATTTATGGCTCTAATAATGAAATATGTGATACATATTAAAAACAATTATTATTTTTAAAAAGGTTATAGGAATATAACTTTTTTTCTTTTACCATTTTATTCGACATATTTTTTAGTCTTTTAATTATACAATAATAATGAAGGAGGAATATGAAGAAAAGTATTATCATTGTTATATTAATTGGTAGTATCTTTGGTTTATTATTTGGTAAACTCTTATTTAAAAATTATGATGGTATTAAGTATTTAAATGAAACTGGTAATATTTATTATATTCAATATGGAGTTTATACATCGTATGATGCAGCTCTTAAAAATACTAGTTCTTTAAATAATGCTAAAATAATGGAAATAGATGATAAATATTATGTTTATTTAGGTATTACTTCAAATTATGATGTTGCTATAAAGGTTCAATCACTTTATAAAGAAAAAGGAATATATACTTATATCAGATCTGATTATGTTAAAAATAGTGAAACTTTGGACTCTTTAAAGAAACTTGAAAACTATCAAGATAATAGTTCTTTAAGTGATTATCAAGAAGTTTTTAAAAATGTTTTTGATTCTAACCTATCTTTTTAAAAAAACGTATATATTATATTTGAGGTGATTATATATGTTAATAAAAGAAATACCTTTATCTGAAAGACCAAGAGAAAGATTACTAAAATATGGAAGTAATAATTTATCAAATGAAGAATTACTAGCTATTATTTTAAAAACTGGTACTAAGGGAATATCAGCTAAAGAATTATCAATTAAAGTTTTAAATAAAATAAATAGTTTAACTAATTTAAAAAATGTAAATATTCATACATTTGATAATATAAAAGGCTTGGGTACTGTAAAAAAAATAGAACTTATGGCTATTATTGAATTAGGTAAAAGAATATTTTTAGAAAAAAACTTAGAATCTAATTTAAAATATAATAATCCTGAAGTTATTTATAATACTTCAAAAGCTTTGTTTACTGGTCTTAAACAAGAATGTTTTTATTGTTTATATTTAGATTCTAAAAGTAAGTTAATAGAAAGGAAATTATTATTTATGGGAACAATTAATAAAAGTTTAGTTCATCCAAGAGAAGTATTTAAAAATGCTTATTTATGTAGTGCTACTTCATTTATATGTATGCATAATCATCCAAGTGGTGATCCTACTCCTAGTAAAGCTGATATTGAATTAACAAAGAATTTAATTAAAATTGGTCGTATTCAAGGAATAGAATTAATTGATCATATAATTATAAGTGAAAATAAATATTATAGTTTTTTTGAAAATAATCAAATGGGGTAGATATGTTAAAAATTAAAACTTTTTTACTTATTATTTTAATTTATCTTTTAGCTTTTTTATCTTTAAAACTTAATATTAATCTTTTTTACCCTTATTATTTAATTAAAGATTTAGTATTATTTCCCGTTTCAGCTATTAGTAAAGATGTTAATGTTAATAATAAAATGTTAGATGGAATTAATCAAGAATTAAAAAGTGAAATAGAAGAGCTTAAAAAACTAAATAATTTAAGTAGTACTTTAACAGATTTTAATTCTTTATCAGCGGTTGTTATAGAAAGAAATAAAATGTATTGGTTTAATTCTATTGTAATTAATAAAGGATCATCTTCTGGTATAAAAAAAGATATGGCTGTTATTTCAAGTGATGGCTTGATAGGTAAAATAAATAAAGTATCTAAAACAACAAGTGAAGTTAAATTACTAACAACTAATGATAAAAATGAAAAAATATCAGTTATGATTAAAACAAGTGATGATACTATTTATGGTATTATGAATGGTTATCAAGATAATTATTTAGAAATAACATCTGTTAATAAAAATATAAATGTAGATAATAATAGTTTAGTTTATACAAGTGGCATGGGAGGAATATTTCCAAGTGGTATTTTAATAGGAAAAGTAGCTATGGTAAAAGAAGATAAATACAATGTTTCTAAACTTATATTAGTAGAACCTTCATCATCTTTTAATAATCTTAAATTTGTAAAAGTTTTAATAAAGGATTAATATGCTTATTTTAATAATAATTACTTTTTTAATAGATTATTTACTAAGTTATTTTATACCTATTACTTTTAATAATTTAAATTATTTTTATCCCATGTTATTAATAGTTTTAATTGTTTACTTATATAATAAAATACCAAGAAAAAAATATTTAAAAACTATACTTATTTTAGGTATTATCTATGATTTATTATATTCATATATATTTTTATTTAATACTTTAGTATTTTTGTTATTTACAAATATTATTAAAAAAATTGATAAATACTTAAGAATTAATTTATTAATTAATATTATAATAATTATATTATTTATCTTTATCTATGATTTAATTTTATTTTGTTTAATTTATTTAACTAAGTATAATACTATAACTTTTAATAATTTATTATATAAATTTAGTCATAGTATAATACTAAATATAAGTTATTATTTTCTTTTAAATATTATTGTAAATAAGAAAATAATCAAAAAGTACTTGAATAAATAATAAAAATTTGCTATTATTAAATAGTAGAAAGTACATAATAATTCGCAAATAAAACAATAGGTTTCCTTATTTTATAAGGATTTTATTAAAAATATTTGTGAATTAAAATGTACAAAAAAAGGAGTTGATTTTTTATGAATAAGCTAAATAATTACTTTACAATAAATCAAACTTCAACTTTACAAAACTTTACATGGGGGGGGGTATATAATACCTATTTAAAACCTTTATTTAGTAAGGAATTTGTAAATAATTTTATCTATAAAATCAATAATAAAAACATGATTAAGTTTACAGTGTATCTGTAATTTTTAACCATGTTTTTTTAATTACCCACATAATACGATTATTATTTTCACAAGAACTATTTATAATAATTAATAGATGTGATAAAATAAAATTATATTAGAATAGAGGGGCAAAATTAGGAGAAGAATATGTTAGAAAAAGAAATTAATTTAAATAAGAAATTTATTATCATTTTACTATTTTTATGTGTAATATCAATAGGAATGTACTCATCATACGCTTATTATGAAGTATCAGTTATAAAAAACAGTATCATAGTTTTAAAAACAGCAACAATAGATATAATAACAGATGTAGTAGATAAAGATGATAATACTTTTACTATACCAAAAGGAAGTAGTATTACTTTAACAGTTAATTTAACAACTGAATTAACTAATCAAATAGGTTATAAAATGTATTATGAAGTAGTATCAGGAATATCTACTTTCAATGTAACATCAACCGAAACATTTACAAATAATATAGTAGAAGGTGATATGACTTCATCTAAATCATTTAGTTTTACTTTCACCAATACTGGTTTAAATGATATAACAATTAAACTAGGTACTCAAGGAGGTTTAACAGGCTACCCAATACCACTTGAACAAGGAATAGAATTAAAACTAAATGAAACCTTAGGAGTACCAGTTAAAGAGGCAATTAAAACTACTATTACTAATAATACAACAGGTAGTTGTAAAAAATTAACAGTAGAAGAAGATGGTATAACATATTTATCAGGAACAAATACTTGTATAAATTTTAATTATGTTTGGTATTCAGGAAAACTTTGGAGAATAACAGCAATTAACCCAGATGGAACGATGAAAATGATAACAGATGATCAAATATCAGTTATTTCCTACGGAAGTGATGTGAATTTCTATGATATATCTAAAAAAGATGATGCATCTTACACTGGTTCATACATGTATCAATGGTTAAATGAAGACTTTTTAGATACCTTATATAATTATCAAAATATAATAGTTGAAGATAGTACTTGGAATATAACTAATTCTAATGCAAGCAGTACAAGTGCGATAAGTACCAAATTACCTCAAACAACTTTAATAAATAATTCTACAATTGGCAAGAATACACCCGTAGGACTACTAAATAGTTATGAATTTTATTTAAGTTATAAAAATACAAGTTCTTCATCAGGTTATTTAAATATAGGTTATTATTGGTGGTTATTAAACTCATATAGCTCTTCTTATGTTTGGGGCGTTAGCAACAGCGGTATTGCTTACAACCGCTATCCTTCCAATGCCCCTGGTGCTCGCCCGTCAATAAATCTAAAATCAAATATCGTCATAACTGGTGGATCTGGAACTAAAAGTAATCCATATACATTATCAGGAGATAAGGAACAACTAACTATAAATACAACATTATTAAATACGAGAACAGTAGGTGAGTATGTAATATTTGACGAAGACGGAGATAGTTCAACCAAGGAAATTTATAGAATAGTTGGCATTGAAGATGGAAAAGTTAAATTAAATAAAAATGATTATATAAAAAGTGGCACAACTGCTTTAGAGAAAAAGTTTAGTACAAGTACGATTTATGAAAACGGAACAAGTGATGATTATTGGGATTATTATTTGAATAATACATGGTATAATAGTTTAGCATCAAAAGGTATGCTAGACAAAGGAACATATTATATAAAAGCAATGTCATCAGGCTCATATAAAAATTCTTTATGTAATATAAATAATACCACAGAAACAACAAAAGATTGCGTTAAAACAACAAGTATTTGGAATACTGGTTATGTAGGACTACCAAGATACGGAGA
>CADBSI010000116.1 GCA_902797275.1 uncultured Erysipelotrichaceae bacterium
ACAGTTGGAACTGATAAAAGTTACTATTTTAAAAAAGGACTTAACAGAGTAAATGGAGAAAAAGCTTTATACTTTGTTCGTACAAGAGAAGCATTTAATGATGGTGATAGAGTAAGAGGAGAAAACCAACAAGCCATGATTCAAGCAATTATTAAAAAAGCTTGTTCAAAAGACATTTTATTTAAATATTCTAATATTTTAGATGCTTTAAAAGGAACTTTTACAACTAATTTCTCAACTGATGAAATAACTGATGTTATTAATATGCAACTTGATAAAATGCCAAGTTGGAATATAACTTCTATTAGTTTAAATGGATCTGATGCTAGTGAATATACTTATAGTTATCCAGGTCAAAAATTATATGTAATGAAACCAAATGAAGAAACTATTAACAATGCTAAAGAAACTTTAAACAAGGTTAAAAAAGGTGATATTTTAGATAGTTCCTATAATTATACTAGTTCAACTGTTAATGAAGTTAATATAATTACACCTAAAAAAGAAGAACCAAAGAAAGAAACAAAGACTGAAACTGGTACAAAAAATGATATAAAAACAGAAATTAGTGAAAAAACCGAAATTACTGAAAAAGAAGAAAGTAAACCAGAAAATTCAAAAACTTCAGATGAAAATAATAATGAATAAACTTAGAATTAGAAATAATTTTAAGTTTTTTTGTATAATTTTGTTTAATTTGTCAATAAAAATTAAATTATATGGACTATAAGTAAAAAAAATGATATACTTTAGTAGAAAAAACTTATTGAAAATATAGTTTAAAAATAATATTGAGGTGTTTAAAGTGAGAAGTACATTTAGAAAAAATCGAGGTTTAATAATTTTATTATTAGATATTTTAGTAATTATCTTAGGTTATGTTTTATCAGTTGCTTTTTTAAATCAAACAGATGAGTTGGATTTAATTCTTTTACTTAAAGGAATTGCAATTAATTTATTAGTTTATCAAGCATTTTTAAATATATTTGGTTTATATCAAAATATGATTGAATATGAAGTTGGAAAAGATTATATTAAATATATATTTGTATCAGTTATTTCAATAATTTTAATAACAATATTTAGTTTAATCTTTAAGCTAGCTTATGTATCTTTTAAAATAAATGTATTAACAGGTATATTTATATCTGGTATGTTAATTGTATATAGATTATTTTTAAGATCAGTTTTTACTTCTAATAGAAAAATAATTAATAATAAAAAAAATATTACTAGTAAAAATAATTTATTGATAATAGGTGCTGGAATGGGTGCTAGAGAAATTATTATTTCAATTTTAAATAATCGAAGTGATAAATATAATATCATTGGTTTAATAGATGACGATAAAAGTAAGATAGGACATAAAATTCTTGATATTAAAGTGCTTGGAACAAGATATGATATACCAAGAATTGCTAAGGAAAATGATATTGATTTAATATTCTTTGCTATTAATAGAATTGATCCTTTATCAAGAAAAGAAATATTAAATATTTGTCAAGAAACAAATGTTAAAACAAGAGTATTACCAACTACCGAATCAGTTATTGATAAGCAAGGTGCTTTAAATAGTTTAAGAGATGTTGAAATAGAGGATTTACTTGGAAGAGAACCAATTTATTTAGAAAACAAGAATATTAGAAATATTATTAAAAATAAAGTAGTTTTAGTAACAGGCGGAGGAGGATCAATAGGATCTGAATTATGTCGTCAAATTGCTAAATATAATCCTAAAAAATTAATAATTTTTGATATTTATGAAAATAATTTATATGATATTCAAATGGAACTTGTTAGTGATTATCCAAAGATGAATATTGAAGCAATTGTTGGAAGTGTTAGAGATAAAGCGTGCTTAAATAATTTATTTTCTAAATATAAACCTAATTTAGTATTTCATGCAGCAGCTCACAAACACGTTCCTTTAATGGAAAAAAGTCCGTTGGAAGCAATTAAAAATAATATCTTTGGTACATATAATGTTGCAATGTGTGCAGATACTTATGGAGTTGATAAATTTGTTTTAATTTCAACTGATAAGGCTGTCAATCCAACAAATGTTATGGGAGCATCTAAACGAGTTTGTGAAATGATTGTACAAACAATGGATAAAAAAAGTAAAACAGATTTTGTGGCTGTTCGGTTTGGAAATGTTTTAGGAAGTAATGGTTCTGTTATACCACTATTTAAAAAACAAATTGCTAAAGGTGGACCAGTAACGGTAACTGATAAAGAAATAACAAGATTTTTTATGACAATCCCTGAAGCTGTACAACTTATTTTACAGGCTATGACTTATGCTGAAGTTGGAGAAATATTTGTTCTTGATATGGGTAAACCTGTTAAAATATATGATTTGGCTGTTAGTTTAATTAAATTAATGGGTTATGAACCAAACAAAGATATTCAAATAGAAATAACTGGATTAAGACCAGGAGAAAAATTATACGAAGAAATTCTTATGGCTGAAGAAGGTTTAACTGCTACAAAACATAATAAAATATTTATTTCAAAACCATTTGATTTTTCAGAAGATGGTTTAAGAGAAGGGTTAAGAAAACTTAAAAAATTAGAGTATAATGATAAATATAGTAATAAAAAAGTAGTTGAAGTTATGAAAAGTGTTGTCTCTACTTATAAAGATTACGAAGAGTTCAACAGACAAAGTAAGGAGGAAAAAAATAATGAATAAAACTTTAATGAATATACCATTTTCTCCACCTGATATAAGTGAAGAAGAAATAGATGAGGTTGTTGATACACTAAAATCTGGTTGGATCACAACAGGTCCTAAAACAAAATTATTTGAAAATGAAATAGCAAAACTATGTGGTACAAAAAAAGTAGTATGCTTGAATTCAGCAACTGCTGCTTTAGAACTTATTTTAAGAGTTCTTGGAATAGGAGAAGGTGATGAAGTAATAGTTCCAGCATACACTTATACAGCCTCAGCAAGCCCAGTATGTCATGTTGGAGCAAAACTTGTTTTAATTGATGTAGATAAAGATAGTTTTGAAATGGATTACTCACAGTTAGAAAGTAAAATTACTCCTAATACAAAAGCAATAATTGCTGTTGATATTGCTGGTATTGTGGCAGATTATGATAAAATATATGAAATAGTAGAAAAAACAAAATCTAAATTTACGCCTAAAAATGATATTCAAAAATTATACAATAGAGTTCTTGTTCTTGCTGATGCTGCTCATGCAATAGGAGCATCTAGAAATAATAAAATGGCAGGTAATATTGCAGATTTTACAAGTTTTTCTTTCCATGCTGTTAAAAATTTAACAACCGGTGAAGGAGGAGCAGCAACTTGGAGAAGTGTTGAAGGGCTTGATGATGAAGCACTTTATAAAGAATTCCAATTATTATCACTTCATGGTCAAACCAAAGATGCCTTACATAAAAATCAAATTGGTGCTTGGGAGTATGACATAGTTGCACCTTTATATAAATGTAATATGACTGACATTATGGCTTCAATTGGTCTTGCCCAATTAAGACGTTATGCTGATTTATTAAATATAAGACATAATATTATAAAAAAATACAATGAAGCATTTAAAGATTTACCTGTTAAAGTTTTAAACCATAAGGATAATAACCATAGATCATCAGGACATTTATATTTAGTTAGAATTAATGGAATTGATGAAAAAACAAGAAATGAGATAATAATTTCTCTTGCTAAAAGAGGAGTATCTTCAAATGTTCATTATAAACCACTTCCAATTTTAACTGCTTATAAAGAAATAGGCTTTGATATTAAAGATTATCCAAATAGTTATTTACAATATCAAAACGAAATAACTTTACCATTATATAGTAAATTAACTAATGAAGAAGTAGATTATATAATAGAAAACTTTATCAGTGTTTTAAAGGAATTTAAAATATGTTAGTTAAATATGATAAATTACCTGATTTCATGAAAAATAAAGAAGTTAAGTATTATTATGATATTTTGAAGAAGAAAAGATTTCAATTATTTTTAAAAAGATTATTTGATATTATCATGTCATTAATTCTTTTAATTTTAATATTTCCAGTTCTTTTAATAATTGGAATAACTATAAAAATTGATTCTAAAGGGCCAATTTTTTATAGGCAAACAAGAATTACTAAATATGGGAAAGAATTTAGAATATTTAAGTTTAGAACCATGGTTGCTAATGCTGATAAAATAGGTAGTTTAGTAACAACTAATAATGATTCTAGAATAACAAGAGTTGGTTCTAAAATTAGAAAAATAAGACTTGATGAACTTCCTCAATTAATTAATATTTTACTTGGGGATATGTCTTTTGTAGGAACAAGACCAGAAGTTAAAAAATATGTTGATTTATATACTGATGAAATGTATGCAACTTTATTACTTCCAGCAGGAGTTACTTCAAAAGCAAGTATTGAATTTA
>CADBSI010000117.1 GCA_902797275.1 uncultured Erysipelotrichaceae bacterium
AAGAAGTTGACCAAGTTTGACAAAACCAGGATTACAAGAATTTTCTAAAACTTGTAAAAATGTTTGATCTCCATGTCCTTTTGATTTCCAACAACCAATTCTTGTTCCATTTATATGAACACTTCCAGAATCATAAAAATGATCATTATAAATATCAATTACTTTCTCTTCAACTGCTGATGACATAGTAATAATTTTGAAAGTAGAGCCTGGTTCATAAGTCATCCAAATTGGTAAATTACGATTCAATACCTCAGTTGTAAATAATTTATAACTATTAGGATTAAAAGTAGGTCTACTTGCCATTGCAAGTATCTCACCTGTATTAGGATCGATTACAACAGCCAAAGAATTATCAGGTTTTAAAGTACTTTCAACATTATTAAGTTCCCTTTCTAAAGAAAGTTGAATATTTATATCAATAGTTAAAGTTATATTCATACCACTTGCTGGTTCTAAATATATTTCCGATAAATTAATTTTATTTCCTTTTGCATCACTAAAATATTTAATCGCTCCATTTTCTCCAGTTAAATATTTATCATAAATAAGTTCTATTCCCCCTAGTCCTTGATTATCAATTCCAACATAGCCTAAAACATGAGATAAAGTTGTTCCATATGGATAATATCTTTTAGATTCCTTAACTAGGTATACCCCATCATATTTATAACTTTCAATTTTATCAGCTGTTTCATAATCAAGTCGTCTTCCTTCTGGATGAACTCTTTCAATTGAAGTATTTTTATAAACATGTTTTTTCATCTCATCAAGGCTAACATTTAAAATACTTGCTAAAGTTTTACTAACTTCTTCTTTATTTTTTATTTGACTTGGTACAAGAACTAAACTAGTAGTTGTAATATTATCAGCTAAAACTACTCCATTTCTATCTAATATTAAACCCCGATTAGCCTCAATTGGTAAATCTCTACTCCATAAATCAAGAGCTAAACTTGATAATTTTTTATAATCAACCATTTCAATATAAACTACTTTTAAAAAGATAACTACAAAAAAAGATATAAAAAAAAGAAATATTAATTTAATCCTACTATCTATTTTTTTATTAAACATATACTCACCACTTAAATATATGTAAGAATTAATTAATTTTTCATTTTTTATTATAAATTTACATCTAATAAACTTTTATATTCTCTAGAATTACTATCTAATTTAGAATATTTATCTTCTTCTCTTCTTATTCTAATAACATGATTAGATACTTTTAAAAACTTTTTAATTTCACTTGGATTATTATCAATAAATAAATTAGTTTGATAATCAAGATTAAGTTTAGATTTATCTTTATCAGTTATAATTATATTTTTAAAATATTTTTTTAAATTAGATCCTTCTATTTTTTTTAATTGATAATTATAGTCTCCATAAGTTAATAAATTAATTTCTAAATTATTATATTTTTCTAAAAAAGGAATAACATCTTTAAAAACATAACTACTATTATATAAGTTATTTACTCTTGCTAAAATATTATTATCTAAATTATATTCTTTAACTAAATAATTAGTTAAAATATCTAGATTAAACAAAGATGATTTAAATAGTTTAGGTCTTATATTATTAATTGTAAGTTCATCTATATTATATTCTTGAAGTAATTTAAGATAGTCTTGGTAAAATTTATCAGTATTAAATAAAGTTCCATCAAAGTCTAGGTAAATCTTCATGTTTAACCTTTCTAACTATAACATCTTCTTTTTTAACAATTGAGTTTTCTTTAATTAAACCTCGTACCATAACAAGGGGATAAATAGTTGTATTTCTTCCTATTATTGTTCCAGGAGTTAAAACAGCATTGCAACCAATTTCAGTCATATCTCCTACTAAAGCTCCTATTTTTTTTCTATTAGTTAAAACTTTTTCCTCATTTATTACCAAACTAACTAAGGATTCATCACTTTTAACATTACTAGTTATACTACCGGCTCCAAAATGAACTTTATAACCTAAAACGGAGTCTCCTATATAATTAAAATGGGGAACTTTAACACCATCTAATAAAATAGCATTTTTAAGTTCAGTTGAATTTCCAATAACTGAATTATTTCCTATTATTACACTACCTCTAATATATGCACCTGGTCTTAGTTCTGAGTTTTCTCCAATTATACAGGGACCAGTTATATTAACATTGTTAGCTAATTTTACACTTTGATGAAGCCAAACATCATCACCTATTTTTTTATAATCATTTCCTAAATTATTACCAAGTTCAATTATTATTTCTTTAATATGATTTAGAATTTCTGGATAACCATATTTTAATAAATAAGTTTTAGTAATAGTTTTATCTAAATCTAAATATTTTTCTATATCTATATTCATGTTTCACCTCACTTTAATTTTATAAAATTATGGGTTAAAAGTAAAGCATATTTAAAATAAATGGGGTTCAAATATTTTTAGGTATAATAAAACCCTTAAAAATAAGGGCTAAATTACAATATGGTGTCCCAGCAGGGATTCGAACCCCGGACCGATGCCTTAGAAGGGCATTGCTCTATCCAGCTGAGCTACTGGAACAAATTACAAAGATATTATACAACAACATTATTGTTTTGACAATACCTTTTTAACTTTTTTTCTTAATTTGTTGAATTATCAACATCTATATTATTTTCTTTAATTTCTGTAGTAGTATTTTCATTTGTATCAGTTATTGTTTCTTCCAAACTAGATTTAACATCTGTTAAAGTGTTATTTTCTTCTTTTTCTTCATTTAAATTTTCTTTAACACTATCTGTTTCTTTTACTTCTACTACTTCTTCTTTTTTTGTTTCTTCTTTAGTTTCATCTTTTTTAATATCTTCTTTTATTTCTTCATTTATATCTAAAGAGGTATCACTACTACCATTATTGCTTTCTTCTTTCTGAATTTCTTTAGTATCTGATGGAACTTGTTCAATTTCTTCATTATCATCAGTTTTAATTTCTTCAGTTTGACTAACATTGCTTACAACATTTTCAGTTATTAATCTTCTAGCTGTTTGATAAACCATGATATTAACAGAACTAATTTTAACCCCATCTCTTGGATTTGATTCATGAATAATCAAACCATCACCTATATAAATTGCCACATGACTTGAATAACCTTGGTAATAACCATAAAAAACTAAATCACCTGGTCTTAAGTCTTCCTTAGCTACATAAGAACCACTATAAAGTTGACTTGCAACCGTTCTTCCTAAACCAATACCAAACTCTTGAAATATAAGTCTTGTAAAACCACTACAATCAGTTCCACTTGCTAAAGATGAACCTGCCGGAATATAAGGTAAACCTAGATATTTCTTAGCATAGTTTACTAAATTAGCTCCTGTTAAACTATTATAGCTTGGTCTAACATAATAATTACGATAATTATTTTGACTTTGAACTTCTTTTTTAGTAACAACAGCAGTTGTTATATTACTAATATTTTCTACTACAACGTTATTACTAATCTCATAAATAGGTTTTAAAGAATTATTACTTCCCTTCAAACTAATTATTTTTTCTTGATTAAAGTTTAAGCAAAAACATAAAGTCAATATACTAATAATTAAATTATTATACCGGGGGCAACTTAAATTATTTTCTGATTTCATTATTGATAAAACACCTCAATCATATGCCAGATTTTTACGCACATTATCAATAATATCAAATTTAAATATTCAAGTCAAACAAAATTTGTCTAAGAATGTAAATAAAATTTTAATAATTTACTTCTGGAAAGATGATTTATTTAGCATATATTCGCATATTTATTATGTGATTATGCTCTTATTTTCCTACTAAAATATAATAATTACAAAAATATAATTTTATATGGAAAGTCTAGTACATTATTAATATTTTGAAGTAATGTATCACTCTTTTTAGTAAAATATAATACAATTTCATTTGATACGATTTCTCTTGAAAGATTTGAATCATTAAAGAGTTTAACTTTATTTAAAAGAGGAATAGCCATATTTATGATTAAAACATCGGGTAAATATTTTTTTAATTTTTGTTCTAGTATAGGGTAATGAGTACATCCTAATACTAAGACATCACACGAAGATATTTGATTGCAATATTTTTTTATTATATTCAAGTCAATTTTATTGTTTTCTATCATTGGTACAAATTCTTGTGTTGCTATTTCTAAAATTTTTTTGTTCTTTAAAGAAGTTTTAAATATATGTGAATTTATAGTAGCATTTGTTGCAAAAATTCCGATTTTATTTTGATTTGTTTTTTGTAAATATTCAATTGTGGGACTAATAACATCATAAATTAAAATATTCGTCATTTGTCTTATTTCATTTAAACACATTGAACTAATAGTTCCACAAGCAATTATTATCATATCAACCTTTTCTTTCTCGAAAAAAGTTATTATCTCTCTGATTAATTTTATCAGTTCCTGCTTAGTCTTATCTCCATAGGGAATATTTTTTGTATCACCATAATATATATAGATATTATTAGGATATTTTTTTACAAATTCTTTTAAAACTGTAAGTCCTCCTAATCCAGAGTCAAACATTCCTATTTTCATATTTCCTCCTACTAATTAATATTCTTAAAAAAAAGTATAATGCTAAAAGAGCACTATGCTTTCTTAATTATTAAGATTAATTATTTCTTTTTCACCCATATATTTTCTTAAAGATTCTGGAATAGTAATAGTGCCATCTTCTTGATAATGATTTTCTAAAAATGCTATTAAAGCTCTTGGCGAAGCAAGTACTGTGTTATTTAAAGTATGAACATAGTAATTTCCATTTTCTCCTTTAGCTCTAATTCCAAGACGTCTTGCTTGAGCATCACCAAGTGTTGAACATGAACCTACTTCAAAATACTTTTGTTGACGTGGACTCCAAGCTTCAACATCACAAGATTTTACTTTTAAATCAGCTAAATCACCTGAACAACATTCAAGTGTTCTTACTGGAATATCTAGACTTCTAAAGAAATCAACAGTTAATTTCCACATTTTATTATACCAATCCATTGATTCTTCAGGTTTGCATAAAACAACCATTTCTTGTTTTTCAAATTGATGTACACGATAAATTCCTCTTTCTTCAATTCCGTGTGCTCCAACTTCTTTTCTAAAACATGGTGAATAACTAGTTAAATTAATAGGCAATTCACTTTCTTTAATAATTTGATCTTTAAATCTTCCAATCATAGAATGTTCACTTGTACCAATTAAATACAAATCCTCACCTTCTATTTTATACATCATATTTTCCATTTCTGCAAAACTCATAACCCCTGATACAACATCTGATCTTATCATGAATGGTGGAATGCAATATGTAAAACCGTGTTCTATCATATAATCTCTTGCATAAGTTAACATTGCTGAATGAAGTCTTGCGGCATCTCCCATTAAATAATAAAAACCATTTCCGCTTGTTCTACCGCTAGACTCTTTATCAAGTCCTGACATTTTTTCTAATATATCGGCATGATATGGTATTTCATAATCAGGTATTATTGCTTCTCCAAATCTTTCTATTTCAACATTTTCTGTATCATTTTTACCTATTGGAACTGAATCATCAATAATATTAGGAAGTGTTAACATTATTTTTCTAATTTCATGGTTTAATCCTTCCTCTTCTTGTTCCATTTTAACAAGTTTTGCATTAATATCATTAACTTTTTGTTTAGCTGTTTCCGCTTCTTCTTTCTTATTCTCTCTAAAAAGTATTCCTATTTCATCACTAATTTTTTTTCTCTCACTTCTTAAAACATCACCATTTGCTTTTAATTCACGTGAAGTTTTATCAAGTTCTATCACTTTGTCTACTAATTCTAATTTCTGATCTTGAAATTTCTTTTTAATGTTTTCTTTTACCTTTTCTGGATTTTCTCTTACAAATTTAATATCTAACATATTTTACTCTCCTTTATTTGTTCTAATTTGTTTTGAATTTTGTTAATAGCTGGTATGTATCTTTTATTAATTCTTTCATAATCGTTAATAGTTGGATTTTCTATTCTATTAATATCTACATTATGTTTTAAATCAGCTAATTTAACATTTAAAGCCTGAATATTATTGCTATCAATTATTCTTTCAATATAATCAGGATAATATTCACCTTTTTTCTTTGTTAAAACTCTTAATGCTTCTAAAATATTTTCAGGATAACCATATACTTTCAAATCATCAAATGTTACTTCAGTATCTTCTACTACATCATGAAGTAAAGCTATTATTTTTTCATCATAGTTATCAACATTTGCATATACTTTCAACAAATGGTTATAGTATGGTAACCCAGCTTTGTCCGTTTTTCCTTCAAACAATTTTATAACTAATTCTAAAGTTTTTAAAAGCAAGTCATTCGACGATTTTAGTTTACTATACTCATCTTCTGTAAAAATTTTTTCTAACATAATTCCTCCTACAATTTAATATTTTATATAATAAAAAGAATGATACACAAGGAGTCATAAAGACGGTACCATCCTTTTTTTAACTTAATTGAATAACGGCAAAACAACCGGGATTGATTAAATCCAAAATAAGAGTAGATTAAATAGATCTTAATATAATTTTACACCAAACAATTATTCTCTTGAATTAAAATTCTATTATTGTCTCTTATATTTTTTTATATATACTGTTTTACATATATTTTTGCAT
The DNA here is from genome assembly GCA_902797275.1 of uncultured Erysipelotrichaceae bacterium. Classification (GTDB taxonomy): domain Bacteria; phylum Bacillota_I; class Bacilli_A; order RF39; family UBA660; genus RUG591. The sequence continues at coordinate 6,665 of CADBSI010000117.1, forward strand.
CTGCTTCATCATTTGATTAACTTGTTTTTGAGTAGGTGTCCTTCCCATACCACTCATCAAAGTTTTTATCATTTCTTCATTAATTGGTGGATTTTGTTTTAAATATTTCATCATAATCTTACGTGAAACAAAAAAACCAACTATTGCTCCAACAACAAATCCAAGAAAAACTTGCAATATATCTAACCACATAATCTCAACTCCTATAAGTATCTTACTATAATATATGATTTTTATCAATATTTATTGATAAAATATTACATTTATTTATTTTTTTTCCACATATTGTAGTACTCAATTCCCGATATTATAGACATTATTACTGCAAAATATATTAAGAAATCAGCCATTTTAATATTTATTAATTCAAATGGTAGATTATAGAAAAACATAAGTCCAATTCCAACCATCATTGAAGCTGTTTTAATTTTACCAGTTTTGATAGCTGCAACTACTTTTCCCTTATTTCCTAAATCCATTTTAAATGTATTGACTATTTCATCTCTAAAAATATAAATAACAGGTACAATTGCTGGTACAAAACCCTTTGCAGCAAATATTACCAAAATAGAGTTAACTAAAACTTTATCAGCAATTGCATCTAACATTTTTCCAGTGTCAGTAACTAGATTATTTTTTCTGGCAATATTTCCATCCAAAAAATCGGTTATTGCAGCAATTATATATATTATACCTGCTAAAAAATATGTAGAATCAACAACAATACCAGAAACATTAAATTTTGGAAAGTTAATCCCTACGCTATAAAACGGAAATAAGCATAATATAATTATTACAATAGTTAATATAATTCTAGACATTGTTAATTTATTTGGTAAATTCATATTTTAATCCTCCTAAACTCGATAACTCATAACTAACATTTGATTCATCATGAGAAACTCTTAATACTATGTAAACTATTAAAGAAACAAACAAAAGAACAGCAATCAACAAAACTACGGGCGCAATATCATATCTAGTATGCTTAATTTTTGTATATGGTGATGCAATTCTATTGGATTTTTCACTATCTGTTTTTGCATTTTTTATATCTTCTAAAGAGATTCTTGATGTTTTTTCAAAAATAAAATCATTAAATCTGTCCAATACCTCGTCAACATTCAAACCAAGATATTTAGCATAACTTTGAATAGCTTCTTTCAATTCGAATACATCTCTAAAGGCTTTAGAATTTCCTTCCTCGATTGCTTCAATAAGTTGCTGATTAAGATTTAAATCTTCACAGGCTTCACTTATGCTTACGCCATTTTTACGTCGTTCCTGTTTTAAATATTCTCCTATTTCTTTCATTTTCACCTCAAAAATAATAATGCTTTATAAGCCATGTTCTGTACCATAAAAGGTGGCAAACATTTATCTATCTTACGATTTTAAGTTAAGTTCTTAATTTCTTTTCTTAAACTCCCCTACCATATTTTGGGTTTCTCACTCGTGGGGTTTACTATGTTCCACTTCATCCGTTTCCAGATTATTCATCACTATAGCACTTTTATAATTACTTTAACCATATTAATTACTTAGGTTATTTCATAGCCGTTAGTTTTTTTTAAAACTACTTAAGGTTATTTTTTCCCTTAACACGAACATTAATAACATCACAGTTATTGTGAGCATGGACTTTCCTCTATATTATAAAATACAGCGTTTGCCAAAACATTATTTATTCATTTTGATCGCTATCATCTTGCTTTCCATATACAACTTTTTCTAAACGAGATAATCTTTTTAAAACATCCAAGTTTGAACCAGAACTAGGCATATTATCAACAGCTTTAACTATTTCAACATTAGTTTTCAAATTACGAATTTCCTGTTTTAAATTAATTATTTGTTCTAAATTGTCTTCTTTTTCTTTTTCAAGATTTCTAATAATCGTATAAAAATGCTCATAATCAGCAATAACAAGATCAAGAAATTGGTCTACTTCCTTTAGGCGATAACCTCGCGTATCTATTTTAAAATCTTTTTCTAATATCATTTCACTTGTTAGATTAAATTCATCCTTATACATCTCCCTCAATTCCTTTCTACTAATATTTTAGAATAGAAAAACTAAGTTGTCAAGGTCTAGAACTAAGATAATTTAAACTTTAATTATCTGAAAAACATCACTGTTTTTCTTTTCTACTTATTTTTTATAAATAGACTGATTTCCGATGGTCGCCACCGTACTATTTTATACTATAATAACTAACAATTGTTCTCCATTATTTTTTTACCCTCTTTCATAATGTTAATGCTTGCATTTATATCTCTATCATTATGAGAATTACACTTTGGGCAAACCCAAGTTCTTATATCAATATTTTTTAATTCTTTATTCCTATATCCGCATTTAGAGCAAAGTTGACTACTTGGAAAAAATTTATCGATTTTAATAACTTTTTTGCCATAAAGATATGCTTTTCTTTCTAATTGCTTTATTATTTCATAAAATGATGAATTTTGCATTTTGTCAGATAGAGACGAATTACTTTTTTGAAGCATTTCTTTAACCGATAAGTTTTCCACTACCAGTATATCATATTTTTTTACTAAGTCATTAGTTATAAAATTAATTGCATCTAACCTCCTATTGCTAATAACCTGATATTTTCTTTGTATTTTTAAAGTTATTTTTTCATGATTTTTGCTTCCAGGTTGCGAAGATGATAGCCTCTTTTGTAACAATTTTATTTGATTTTGAATACGACTAATATTTAAACCTGGATACTTAACTCCATCACTTGTAGTAACAATGTTTTTAACTCCAAGATCAATTCCAACGATATTATTAGAAAATTTTGTGGAAACTTCATTTTTCCAATTCTCCTTTACCAATACTTGTGCATAATATTTTTTTCCTATCTTTTTTACAGTAACACTTAAAATTAATTTTTCAAAATTTATTAATTTTCTATATCCACTAATTTTAACTTCATTCAATTTTGGAAGTTTTATAATTTTTTTGGCTAAATTAACTTCAATACTTTGTGATTTATTTTTTCTATAATTATGATATATACATACAGTTTTATATGTCTGTGATTGATAATAACTTTTGTATTTTGGATAACTAGCCTCGCCATGATAATATTTTTCATAAGCATCATTAACATCTTGTAAAGTTGTTCTTATTATACAGCCGTCTACATCATTTAACCACGGATATTCTTTTTTTAATTTAATTAGGTCTTCGTGAAATTTTTCAAACGAATAAAGGTATTCTAGTTTATTGCGAGCCACTTCAATTTTTTTCATTTCATTTATGTAATTATTATAAATAAATCTTTTAGCTTTAAAAAAAATCATTATTTTTGCTACTTGCTCATTAGTGGGGTACATTCTAAATTTATATGTTTTATATATGAACACACTTCCTCCTTAACTAGCATTATTCTATTATACATAAATTTAATTAGTCAAGTATTTTTCTTCACAAAAAACATTTAGTTTAAAATTGATAAAAATTTTTAATGAATTAGTCAATTTGAACATTTTTATGAAGCAAATTAGTTATTTACATTTTTATAAAAATTTTAAACTAACATTAGGAAAACTATAAATTTTTAGCTTTGACATTTTTTCAAGTTTTGATATTGATATTTGCAACACATTTGTATAATTATTATTTACTTTATAATAACCAAAATAGAGATGACAAATTATCATCTCTATTTCACACTAAATTTTATTATTTTATAAAATTAAGCATTAAATATTTATTGTTTTTACTTCACACCAAACTTTATTAAGTCCAAATTATCAACACCGTTCCAATCTAGATTTCATTGTGCATTTTTTTCCTGTTGGTTCGTTTAACACGAAAATTCACGGTTAAAAAAACTCCCAATCATGGAAGCAAATTCAAATTCTGGTGACCAGTACGGGATTCGGACCCGTGAATGCCGCCGTGAAAGGGCGGTGTGTTAAGCCACTTCACCAACTGGCCAAAAATGGCGCCTCAACTGGGACTTGAACCTAGGACCCCTTGATTAACAGTCAAGTGCTCTAACCAACTGAGCTATTGAGGCAA
>CADBSI010000118.1 GCA_902797275.1 uncultured Erysipelotrichaceae bacterium
AAAAGTGAAAATAAATGGAAATAATTTCTGTTTAAATAATGGTTTTACCAAATTATCAGATTGTTTACTTGCAAGTGAAGCATTTAGTAGTAGTGTAGATGAGGCTAAAACTTTAATAAGTAATAAAGGTTCAGTTAACTTGAATGATACAGCTCCAAGTTATACTTATGTTGAAGATATAACGACTAATGTTAGTGATGTTTATTCTTATACAGGCTACAAATTTTATTTTGCAGATAGTTATGAATTTAATTCAACAACGGGAACATTTAAATTATATAATAAAGACGGAAGTAAAATTATTGAAGATATATTAAATGATAATTATAAAAATTATTATACTTGTGGTTATACGACAAATGGTTATTCTAGTTGTAGTATTATTTATAAAATAAATACAACAAGTGTAAATGGTACAACTTATACAATTACAAATGGTGATAAAATAACTTATAAGATAGCATCTAGCCTAAAAAGTGAACAAGGTTTATATAAAACAACTGATGATTTTGGTTCAACATATTTCTTTCGTGGTGATGTAACTAATAATAATGTGTATTTTGGTGGATTTTACTGGAAAGTAGTAAGAATAAATGGAGATGGAACAATTAGACTTATATATAATGGAACAATTCCTAATGCAACTGGTTATGCTACATCAATCAATAATACTGGTTATCAATATAATTTAAGATATCAAGATCCGGCTTATGTAGGTTATATGTATGGCAATAATTTTTCTTCTAGTGAAGTTGTAAGTGATGAAACACTTTCTTCGGCTTTTGCAGTTTTAACAAAATATTACTTTGCTGATAGTTATGAATATGATACAACGAATAAAGTTTTTAAATTAAAAATGTCAGATACTTCAAAAGAAATGGCTTATGGAACCATGAATGAAATGAAAGATAAATTTAGTGAGTTTCCATACACTTGTATTTCAACAAGTAGTACATCTTCTTGTCAGGTACTTTTAAAGATAAATAGAGTAAATTCAAATAATGAAAAACAAATATATGTTAATTATATATCATATTCATCTGTTAGTTATGAAGCAATAAGAGAAAATACAACCGATAGTAATGCTAAAAAACAACTAGATAGTTGGTATAAAGTAAATATAGTAGATAAAAACTTAAGTAATTATATTGCTGATAATTACTTTTGTAATGATCGTAGTATATATTATGGCGATGGACATAATTTAGTACCATCAACACTATTTTTCCCTTATAAAAGATTATATAGTGATTCTAATAAATCAGCCACTTTAACTTGTGAAAAAACAGATAAATTTAGTGTTTCAACAAATATTGGTAATGGTAAACTTACGTATTCAATAGCTTTATTAAGTGCTGATGAAGTTGCTCTTGCTGGAGGAAAGCATGGTTATAAGAATGAAAATTATTATTTAAAAACAAATAATTATTGGTTTAATATGACATCTTCCTATTTTAGTCAGAGCAGTGCTTATGCTTTTGTTTGGCGTGTGTTTCCTGATGGCTCGATGGAAAATTATGCTAATGTTAATAGTTCTGGAGGTATAAGACCAGTTATCAATTTAAACTCTAATGTTTCAATAAAAAGTGGCGATGGGACTATGGAAAATCCTTATAAATTATCATAAATAACACAAAAAATATTGAAAAAAGAAAAAATATTTGTTATCTCTTGAACTTATTAATTGTTAATAAAGAAGTAAATTTGTAAAAAACAAACTTACTTCTTTTTAATATACTAAATCTTTGAAATTAACTTTTTTATCTAATTGTTTAGCATTTATCATAATATCTTGTAAGTGATTAAAACTTTCTTCAGTAAACTCAGTTGTTTTTGGCCAAGTATCATTTTCTTTATAACGATTTATTACTGTTATTAAATCTTCTAATTTGGTATCTGGAAATTCATCTTTAATTATTTTAGCAATTTCTTCACTTTTATGACTATTTACATAATCAAGTCCTTTTTGAATAGCTTTTTTGAAACTTTTAATTATTTCAGGATTTTTTTCTAGATAAGATAATCTAGCATTATAAGCAGTATAAGGAATGTTACCTCCAAGACTACCTAAACTTGCAACAATATAACCATACCCTTCTTTTTCAGTTAAAGTAGCATTTGGTTCAAATAGACTAACAAAATCTCCTGTTCCTCCAATAAAAGCTCCTTGCATAGCAGAGAAAGCAATACTTGTGTCAATTGTTAAATCCTTATTAGGATCTATACCATTTTTAGTTAAAATATATTCAAGGGTCATTTCTGGCATACCACCAATTCTTCCACCAATTATGTACTTTCCTTTTAAATCATTTAAAGTAAAGTTATCAATTTTCTTTCTTGCAACAATGAAACTTCCATCTTTTTGGGTTAGTTGAGCAAATGTTTTTAAGTAATCTTTTTCTCCACCATTATAAACATAAATAGTTGCTTCAGATCCAGAAAAACCAATATCAACATCTCCTGATAAAACGGCTGCTGTAACTTTATCAGCACCTGCTGCAAGTATTAATTCAATATCAAGTCCTTCTTCCTTAAAATAATTATTATGAATTGCAACATATTGAGGGGCATAAAAAATACTATGGGCTACCTCTGCAACCTTAACTTTAACTAAGTCTTTATTTTTATCTTTGTCATTAAAAAGAACACTACATGCAAGCATAAAAATAATTAAAAAAGCAAGTATTGTAACAATTTTTTTTCTCATAATCCTCCAATCAAGATATTATATGATAATTGTTTAAATTGGTAACTTTTCCTTGCATTTTTAGCTTATTCTTAATATAATAATGATATAAGTTAAGGAGGTAATTATGGAACTTAAAAATAGTAAAACTTATGAAAATTTACAAACAGCTTTTGCTGGAGAATCTCAAGCTAGAAATAAATATACTTATTTTGCTTCTAAGGCTAGAAAAGATGGCTATGAACAAATTGCAGCAATCTTTGAAGAAACTGCTAATAATGAAAAAGAACATGCTAAAATGTGGTTTAAATTATTAAATGATGGTGATATTCCTTCAACTAAGGAAAACTTATTAAGTGCAGCTGAAGGTGAAAACTATGAATGGACTGATATGTACGAAGAATTTGCTAAAACTGCTAAAGAAGAAGGATTTAATAATATTGCTTTTCTATTTGAAAGTGTTGCTAAAATAGAAAAAGAACATGAAGAAAGATATCGTAAATTGTTAAGTAATATTGAAGAAAATAAAGTATTTGAAGCAGGAGAAGTTAAAATTTGGAAATGTCGCAACTGTGGTCATATCGTTGTAGGAACAAAAGCACCATTGGTTTGTCCTGTTTGTTCACATCCTCAAAGTTATTTTGAAATAAAAGCTGAAAATTATTAAAATGTTTTAAAAGTGAGATTTATTCTTACTTTTTCTTTTTTCTTAAATCTTTTTTTAATACTAATAATTGTCATGAAAAATGTCGAATAAAAAAACAATCAATTATTACTTGATTATTTCTTTAAAAAATCTAAAATTATATTTTTATCTTTACAATTATTTACAATATCATCTAAAATATCAATTATCTTAGAATTTAAATTGTTTTTTTCTAAAATTTTCTTAGTTGTTTTTAAACTTTCAACCCCTTCAACTGTTGTTTTTTCTAAATAAGTTTTAAAGTCTTTATCCATACCAATTAAAAGACCAAAAGTAAAGTTTCTACTTTCTGTACTAGTTGCTGTTAATAATAAATCACCAAGACCAGCATAAGTATAAAAAGTTTCTTCTTTACCATTTAATTTTTTTATGATTTCCATGATTTCTTTAGAAGCATCAACCATGAATTTAGCTTTAGTAGAAGAATTAATTTGCATTCCTTCTAAAATACCTGAAAAAATTGCCATGATATTTTTAATAACTCCACATAAAGAACAACCGATAATATCATCTGTTTCATCAAATATAATATAACTAGTTTTAAATAAATCTTTAAAATAATTCAAATTGTTTTTATCTTGACTAGCAATAGTAAGACCAATTGGTTGTTTTTTTATAATATCATGAGCAAAACTAGGTCCTGATATACAAGTTATATTATTTATATTATAAAATCTTTTTAAATAATCACTGATGAGTTCATTAGTAATGGGTTCAATTCCCTTAGTTGCAATTAAAACTTTTTTATCTTCCATATTGATATTTATAGTTTTAAAGGTTGAATGAACAAATTTAGCTGGTATTGCTAGTATTAAAGTATCATTTTCCAAAACTAATTTATTTAAATCCATAGTAAACTTGATATTTTTATTTAATTCATAGTCTAAATATCTCGAATTAGTATGTTTCAATGTTAGTTCTTGATATTCATCTTTATCTATTGTCCACATAGTTATGTTTAAATTTTTACTATTTAAGTTCTCTTCTAAAATAGATGCAAGAGAAGTAGCATATGCACCTGTTCCAATTATTCCTATATTCATATATTCCTCTTTTCTATTTTAAGAATATCATATTTTAGAAAAAAACACAAAAAAAGGTTGACATCATTTGTCTAGTTATGCTAGAATATCAGATGTATTTGGTGGAATTGGTGAAGTGGTTAACACGCCAGATTGTGGCTCTGGTATGCAAGGGTTCGATCCCCTTATTCCACCCCAGTTTAGTTATCAAGGCACTCAGGTGTCTTTTTTTGTGGAATAAAGGGGAGCAAACTATTTTAATTAAATAAAATTTGGTGTGAAGTAAAACTAACAATAATTAAAATTAAAAATATTAAAAATTTGATACTTAGTAAAATAAGTGTCTTTTTTATATTTTTTAGATGACTTTTTCTTTTAGAGATG
>CADBSI010000119.1 GCA_902797275.1 uncultured Erysipelotrichaceae bacterium
AAAAGATACATAATTTATCAAAAAATGATGAATATAAGGAGAAGATCATGAGTGAGGAAATAGAAGAAAATGTAAGAGCCCATGAAAAATACTTAGGTGGACTATTCTATGGTAGAGAGGAAGCCAGAGCTGAAGCTGAGGCTGAGATAGCTGAAGTCAAGGCTGAAGCTGACCAAAGACTAAAAGAAACTCAAACACTTATCGTCAAAAATTTATTAAATAAAAATATGACTGACTTAGAAATCATGGAAATTACTAATATATCTAAGGAAGAATTAGATAATATTAAAAAAGAATTAAAATAATTTATTTTAAAAAAATACTAGTATTTAAGGACCTATTTATAAATAATTAAATAGGTTCTTTTCTATTTAATTATTTAAAATATTTAATTATAAAACTAGTTCCTACTCCCACTTTTGATATAACAGAAATACTTCCTTCATCATGCTCAATAATAGATTTAGCAAGAGATAAGCCAATCCCTACACTACTTGAAGTACTATTTTCACATTTATAAAATCTTTCAAAAATATGTTTTAAATCATGTTCATTAATACCTACTCCTTGATCTTTAATAGTAATACTAGTATACAATTTATTATTTTCAACAATTATTTCAATATTATTATTTTTTAAAGAGTGCTCCAAAGAGTTTTTCAAAATATTAGTTAAAGCCTCTTCTTCCCAATTGAAATCTCCTTTAACAAACGAATGCAACTCTCCCTTTTTAATAATTTCTATTTCTTTCAAATCAGCAAGAATAGAAACATTTAAAATAACTTTATCAAGTAAATCAGAAACTAATATTTTATCTCTTTTAAAAGTAATTGTATTAGCATCAAATCTTGCAAGTTTTAATAAAGAATTTATTAAAAAATTTAAATTAACTACTATTCTTTTCATATCTTTTACTTTTTCTTTATAATTAGTTTCATCAATATTATCAAGAATTAAAGTAATAGTTGTTAAAGGTGTTTTTATTTGATGAGAAATATCTTCTAAAGATTTTTTTAATAAAACTTTATCTTTTTGATTAATACTTGCTATTTCTTTTAACATAATAGTAGTTTTTAATAATTCATTTTTAAGAAGAGAAAAACTTGTTTCATCATTACTATCTATTTCTAATTTATAAATACCCATATTAATATTTTTTAAATAAGATAAAATATAATTTAATTCTTTATTAACTTTTTTTAATTTAATTAAATAAATAATAAATAAACTTAAACTTAAAAGAATTACTAAAGCTAAATTAGAAATATTATTATATTTAACTAATTTATTATTATTTAAAACATAACTATTATCAAGATAAATTCCATATTCATTTAAAATATTTTTATTTTTATTATTATTATTATTATTTAAAAGAGATACTATTTCTTCCTTAGTAATATTTGGATATTTTTCTAAAATATTAGCAATTACATTATTTAAAAATAAATTATTGTTATTAATATACTTTTGATAAAATAAAGAATTAGAAATATAAATAAGTAAAATAAAGATTAAAATAATTAAAATATTAGTAATTAAATACTTTTTATTTTTAAATATCAACACGGTACCCTACTCCTTTAACAGTTTTAATTATATCTGTATCTAATTTTTCTCTTATTCTTTTAATATAAACTGTAATTGTATTATCATAAACATCATTACCAGTTAAATCAAAGATTTTATCAATTATCTTATCTCTTGTTATAACTTTATTTAAATTAGTAAATAATAAAAGTAATAATTGGTATTCTAAACTAGTTAAATTAATTTCTTGATTATCTTTTAAAACAATCATTTTATTAGTATCAATTGTAATATTAGAAACTTTAATTAATTTATTAACATTTAATATTTTATTAATACGAGCAAGTAATTCACCTGATAAAAATGGTTTAGTAATATAATCATCTATTCCAAGGTTAAAACCATTTACTATATCACTTTCTAAATCTTTAGCAGTTAGAAAAATAGATGGTATTTGATAATTCTTTTTTATTTCTAAAAATAAATCAGTTCCTAAGCCATCTGGTAAGAAAATATCTAGAATAACCAAGGAATAAGTTTTATTTAACTTTTTCAAAGCTTCTTTAATAGTAGTTGCATATTCTACTAAATAATTATTATTAGAAAGTAAAGTAGTTAAATTAGAAACAATATCAAGGTTATCTTCAACTAATAATATTTTCACATAAATCACCAAAGTTATAATATCAAATATAAAAATGTTTTACAATAGAAAAATATTTAATTTATTAAAAAAGAAGAAACTCTACTTTTCCTCTTTTAGTTTTAGAATTTCTTCTTTTGATAATCCAGTTGCCTTCATAATGTCATATATTTTAAATTTATTTTTTAGCATATTCAA
>CADBSI010000120.1 GCA_902797275.1 uncultured Erysipelotrichaceae bacterium
CCTTGTGGTACTGGCATTCCAAGTCTTGTCATTTCAGCAAGATTTGCACCTTTTCCACCAAGAAGGTTTCTCATTGTAGCATCACCTTCACTAAAAAGGTATACATACTTTTTCTTTTCCATATATTCCTCCTAACGTCTTATATTATATAAAAAAAAAGTTGTTATTTCAACAACTTTCAAATCATATTTACACATTTATACAAGTAATAATTAATCTTTATAAATATCATCATAATTAGAACATACCGACTTTAATTGATTGTCCATTGTATAATTCCAACAAGATAACCATGATGTTGCACTTACATCACTATTATCTTTGATTATATTTTTATCAACCATTCTTAAAACAATTCTTAAAAGAAATGGTACAAGAAATATTAAAACTCCATACATTAAACGTTTTAAAAACGTTTGTGAAGAAGTTTTAGAAACTTTTTCATCACCTGATGCAACTGCTTTTACCATATCAATCGTTCCAAGCACAAGAAGTAATAAAGGAACACTATATTGAATAAGTCTAATAACTATTCTAATTATATTTAAAAAAGGTTGTAAATTACAGCATGTTTGCATTGTATCACTCATAAATATTTCCTCTCTTTCTAAAAATAGCAAAATAAAGCCATTTGGCTTTATTTTGCTTGTTTCCAGCAAGCAAAGAAGTTATCATAAGTTTCTTTACCTTCTTGAGCAGAATCATCACTAATCATTTTACCAACAAATGTAAATACTAAACTTATAATGAATGGTATTAAGAAAGCAACAACTGCATAAATTAAACGTCTTATAAATGTCTTTTGTGATTCTTTTGTTTTCTTTTCATCACCACTTGCCATTGCTTTAAACATATCAATTGTTCCAAGTACTATTAAAACTAAAGGAATAGCCCATTGAATTAAATTAAAAACAAATTTTATAGCACTTACAACAGTTAAAATATCACCTTCGCAAGTAACATCTAATAATTGCATAAATTCCATATAAATTCCTCCTAAACACATATTAATCATACTAAATATTCTAAAATAAATCAAGTATTTTTAATTAATTATTATTTTTCTTTTTCTTTTCTTGATCTTGAACATAATCAAAACATTGTTTCCAACTGTCATCATAATCCATTGGTATCAATTTATTAACAGCTCCTAAGATAAATGGCACTAAATAAGGTATTAAATAAATAACTATACAATATACTATTTTCATAAATACATCTTTTCTTAGCTTTTTAATTTCATCTTCCTTTTTAGAAACAATTATCTTAAAAATATCAATTGTACAAAAGATAATCAAAACTATTGGAACTAAAAACTTTATAAAATTTAAAATATTAACTACTACTCCAATTAACATTTGCATTTCTTCATTACACATAAAACCACCGTCTGTAGATTATAACACGAATATAAAAAAAAAGCAATCATTTAAAGAAATCAAATAATCCTTTTTTTGTTGTATCATTAATATCATTTCTAACTAAACCAAGTTTAAATAATAAATCATTTAAAACTTGATTAATTTCCCTATCATTTAATGGTGGTAAGTTAAAATAAATACTAATACCTGCCTCTTTTGCAAAAATGTTAACATCTTTTTCACTTAATAAACTATTAACTAAAATAACTTTTTTTCCTTTTAAAGCATCAAAAGCTCTTTTATTAGTAAACATAAGTTTATTAATCATATAGATTGAAGGATCAACTAAATATAAAACATCATTGCATATATTAGCATTATCACTTTCTTTTAAGTCTAATAATAATATATCAAACATGTTATTTCCTATAAATTCTCCAAGTTTAGAAGAATCGATAGAATACATATCTTTATCACCATAAAAGATAAAATCCCTTTTATCAATTTCAAGAGCAGCAACACTCTTTTTATATACTTTTTCAAGATGATTTTTTAGTATATAAGCTAATACTACACTTGAATTATTGCTTGTAATATCTTTAAGTCCTAAAATTATTTTACCATTTGTTTGATCTAGACTATTTTGGGTAAATTCTTCAAAATCATTTGAAACAACAGGTTTAGTATTAGTAATCAAATAATTTTTAACATCATCATAAGTATTACTTTTAGATACTAATTTTCTAACACCATTTATATTATCGGTAAAGTTGTAAATATTAATACTTACAAGATAAGATAAAAAAGATGCAGGAGGTGTGTCATCTGGTGGGATAAAAAGAATTAATTTTTCTGTATCAAAACTAGTAGCTAGTTCTTTTAATACATCTTTTCTTGGGTACCCATCTAATGCTGTTGCATCGATTATTATTTTTTGATAAAACATTCCACGAAAACTATTAACCATTTCAGAAACTTTAAATACTCCGGACATAACTTTCATTATTTGAATATTAGATCCATTTATAAGTTCACTATAACGGTTAGCAACAATTACATTCATATTTCCTCCTGTTAATTACATCTAAGATATCCTTGTTTTTCCCTATCACTACATCTGACTCCATAAATAGTTTTAGTATCATTTTTCACATTTAATTTCATATCAAGTCCTAAAAGTGGAACTTCAAAATTAACATAAGTAGTTATTTTATAAATAGAATTACCTGTTTGACCAACATCATAACAACAAACATTTAAAGCGTTATTATAATTTCTACTTTTTAAAACTCCATATAGAGTATCTTTATCGGCTGTATCACTAGGTAAGCCAACTTCAATATTAGCTTCAGTTTGTTCAATTCTTGTTAAAACGTAATTACTAGCACGATAAGTAGCCGCGTAGTTCATAATTACTCCAATAAAAACAATATATACAGCTAAAAAGCCCAAAATAATATAAAATAATATAGAACCACCTATGGCTTCTCTCATACTAACATCTCCTTAATTTTTAATTAATCTCTAAGAATATATCCAGTTTTAGCATTAACATCTTTACCAGTCCATTCACTCCATTTATCACCAATTGCTTTTGTAATTGGATCTTTAAATGCCATGAATATTGCTAAAATTACACCCGCAGCAACGATAACTATTAAAGTCATACTTAATTCTCCACTTGCTTCTTTCATATTTAAATTCTCCTTTCTTTATTTTCAAGTTAATTATAGCATGTTTATTTTTTTATTTCAATATTTTTACAAAAATTTACCAACTCATCATCATCATAACCATGGCAATAAATAATACCAGCATAGTTCCCCCACCTGTTACCATTAACATAGCTAAAGTTTTCTTCTCCATCTTATCAAGTCTTTTTTGATATTTTTGTTCTCTTGCTTTATTTTGAAGGCTTGATACACTTTTAGAAAAAACTAATAATTGCTCTTGCTTATTCTCTTGAGCACCTATACTTAAACGATACAATAAACGCATCATTCTTAAAGAATCACGAACTGGGTATTCTTCAGCAAAGGAAATATATGGATCAATTGATGAGTCTCCAGCATCAATTTTTTTAATCATTTCACGTAAACCATCTTTAAACATAGGTGGTGCTGTTTCAATTGATTTGGAAATTGCAACTGGTATTGTATAATGTTGCGCAAGTATTTCAATACTTTTCAAATAATAAGGTAAAGTTTGATCAATTTCTGTTAAATGTTTTTTATAATAACTTTTTAAATTACTATATTGATTTTTATAAATAACTATTACAATTATTATACCAATAATTAAATTAATCCAACTAAAATTAAAAAGTACAATTGATAAAACAACAACAAATGCTATAGTAAATTTATGAATTCTTTTTTCAAATAAATCATCAGGATCTATTTCTCCACCGTATCTTGATTTTACTAAAAAGTCATAATCTTTTTCTTTAAAGTAATTAAATACTTGTTTATTATCTTCATATAATTTTTTAGTATTAATAGCACCTGTATAAGTAAACATAAAAGTTAAAATTAAAACTATAATTGCTAATTCCATTATTCAGCCCCCACATTCTCGTTATAATATTTTTCTCCCGATAGAAGAAAATAACTATTAAATAAGACAACAATATGAAGTCCAATTTGCAAAATTACATTTGAATTTACCATTTCAATATAAGTTTCTTTACCAATTAACCATTGAACAAGCATTACCATCAAATATAAAAGCAAGCCATACCTGATAAAGGCTGTATGAAAAGCACTTCTATTCATTCTATCTTGGTATACTCCTTCAACTAATTGGTCAACATCAAGAAGCATATTATCAAGTACTCCAACAGTATCGTGAGCACCTTCCCTTGTTACTTGTAAAAATAATTGATGCATATTCCTTGTCATATAGAAATCATATTTACTATTCATATAATCAATTGATTCCCCAACATCACCATTATGATAAGCTAAATCTATCATAACTTTTACATCAGTTTTTAAAGGATCTTCTAATACACCAGATTCGTATACCCCTTCTAAAGCTTTAACAAAACTTTGGGTTGTTTGAAATTCCATGATGGTATTGGTAACATATACTTGAACTTGTTCAAAGATAAATTCACTATATAATCTTTTACACCTTAAATAAGCAAGATATGGAATAAAACAAATTACAAGTACTACGTAGAAAAATGAAACTACTATATTATAAAAATATAAGTAAGATATAATGAAGGCTGCACTTGCAAAAACAATTACTTGAATTAAGTATTGTTTTTTTGTATACTCAAGTCCCATTTCTTTACATTTTTCTCTAATTACTTTAAAAGAATAAGGAGCATATTTATCATATACATTTCCAATACTAGTAGTTACAAATTTATATAATGATTCTCCATTACTTTTTCTATATAAGACAATAAATGCAACTATTAGTAATACTATAATAAATTCCATTTGATAAACACCTCCTATAAAATTTCATCTGTATAAGTATTTTGATTATTAATAACTTCTTCAACTGGATTACTATTAACCTCTTCTTTTTTTTGATTATCTGAAAAAGGTAAATCTATTTTAAAATTATCAAATTTTTCATGAACTAAATCTATTCCTTGGCTTTCTAAATAATCGATTAAATGAGAACTTGGGGAATTAGTAATCTCTGTTCCATCAATATTTTTACGATAAATGATATTGCTTTCTGGTTTATTATCTTCATTTACAAAGAATTCGCAAACTTCACAAACTTCACGCATAAATTTACCGGTTATTTTATCATATCTTGCTCTTACATGTACACCTAATTGAATATATCTATAAATTGTTGTCATAAACTGTTCAACATCAATATTACTTTCTAGTAGGGAATACATACGATATGGAATACTTGCAGCTTTATCTGCATGAATAGTTGATAAAATGTTATGTCCTGATGAAATAGAATTACGAACAGCAGTTACAGCTTCTGCTGATCTTACTTCTGATAGTAAAATCCATTTTGGGTTTTGTCGCATACAACCTACTAAAACATCACTATAAGAAGCAATATTATTGGTTTTCATTGAAACAATATCACGATGAGGAAATATCGTATCTAAGTGAAGTTCCAATGTATCTTCAATAGTAATTATTTTTTCATTTTCTTTTGTATGA